>DASQZE010000084.1:0-15698 GCA_035638875.1 Longimicrobium sp. | reverse complement strand
GAGCGAGCGCTGGATCGATACGGACGACGACCCCGTCTCCGCCCCCGTCGGCAGCCCGTCCGACCGCCGCGTCTCCGATCGCCGCCGCCGTCCCCGCTCCGCCGCCGGCCGGCCGCCGGAGCGCTAATCGGCATCGATCCGCCGGGCGCGTCCGAACTCCGCACAGACAACGGGGAAGGGTATCCGGGATGCCCTATCCGCGTTTTCTGCGATACGGCCATTCCGCCTCGCGCGCCGGAACGCCGTGGCTGCACATCATCCACCTGATCGCGTCCGTTGCGGTCCTGCCCTCGCGCGGCAGTCCGCGTCGCGGCGGAACGTCGACAGTGGCATCGGCTCGGTGCACCGACCCAGTGCCAAAAGGACGCGATCAGGTGGATCATCGATGCGCAGCCTTTCGGCGAAGGCGCCGGGTACCTGCCTCCCGGCAAATCCGCGATGAACAGCGTCACGGCTGCGTAGATCACCGATGCGACAGCCTTTCGGCGAGAGGCGACGGGCGCATGCCTCTCCGAAAAAACCGCGATGAACAGCGTCACGGCCGCTTAGTTCGGTGCGCGATTCAGGTTCAGCGAGACGCGCCGGCGCGGATGGATTGCCACCGCACCTCGCCCTTCCCACAGCGACGACGTGCCTGCAGGCCTGTGCACGGACCGCCGCTTCCGTGACGGCAGGCGGCAGTCCGCGCAGGCGAACTTCGTGTGTTTGTTGCGGCGAATTCATTCGCCCTGCGCGGGGCTCGCCATTCCGCTCCCATCGTCATCTCATCTGCGCACGGGCGGCGGGGAACTTCCGGCGGCACCGCGTCATTCAGGGATACGGATTCCGGCGCGGCCGGGGACGGCCGGCACGCGGTTTCCATTCCCCGGGACCGAGGCGGAACCGATGGGCAGGATCGATGATGCAGAGCTGGCGCGCCGCTCCCTCCTGAACTACGGCGAGCTGGTCGCGGCGCTGGGGCGTTGGAGTGCGGGCCCGGAGTCGGTGGTCCGCCGGCCGGATGCCGTGGGCGCGCGCATCCCCGCCGCGGCGGGCAATCCGTTCTTCGACGCCGCGATCGTGCCGCTCGGCGCCGCCCCGCCCGCCGACGACCCGCTGCTGCCGCTCTGCGTATGGACCGTGGCGGACGCCGTGGCGGGGCGCGTGGAGGAGCCGGAGCTCGCGACGCCGTGCATGGGCCTCGCACTGGACGATCCCGCCCTAGACCTGTCCGGTGGCACGCGGGACCTGGAGACGCCGTCGCTCGCGGCGCTGGCCGGCGTGAACGAACGCGCGTACGGGGAGTCGGACTGGCTCAGCGCGCTGCTGCAGCCGCTGCGCGACGACCGCGTGCGGGTCTACGGGGTGCGGGAGGGGGATGAGCTCGCCTGCGTCGCGATGACGTTCGCCGTCGATGACGATCTGGGCATCCACTTCGTCGCGACGGAGGCCGCGCATCGCCGCCGCGGGCTGGCGAGCGGACTGGTGCGCACGGTGATGGCCGCCGCGCGCGGGGACGGAATGCGCACGGCGACGCTGCAGGCCAGCGTGGACGGGCTTCCGGTGTGGGCGGCCCTCGGCTTTCGCCGCGTCGCAACGCTGCGCGGGTACCTGCGTCCGGAGGCCGGTGCGTAGCCCTTCGCTGTAGATCCATGTGCACCCACGGGGCACAACAAATGGCGGGGGAGGCTGCCGCGAGGTTGGTATCCGCGTTTTTCTGCAATACAGGCATCCCGCCTCGCGCGCCGAGCCTCGTGCTGCACATCATCCACCTGATCGCGTCCGTTGCGGCCTGCCCTCGCGCGGCAGTCCGCGGCGCGGCGGAACGTCTCCGCTGGCATCCGGCTCAGTGCACCGGGCCGAGTGCCAAAAGGACGCGATCAGGTGGATCATGATGTGCGGCCTTTCGGCACAGGCGCCAGGTGCGCGCCTCCCCGAAAAACCGCGATGAGCAACGTCGCGGCTGCGGAGATCACCGATGCGACGGCCTTCTCGATGAGACGCGACGGATGCATGCCTCTCCGAAAAACCGCGATGAGTGGCGTCACGGCTGCGGATACCACCAATCCGCAGCCTTGCGGCGAGACGCGACGGCGCACGCCTCTCCAAAAAAACCGCGATGAACAGCGTCACGGCTGCGTCGATCGGTTCGCGATTCAGGTTCAGCGAGACGCGACGGCGCGGATGGATTGCCACCGCACCTCGCCCTTCCCACAGCGACGACGTGCCTGCAGGCCTGTGCACGGACCGCCGCTTCCGTGACGGCAGGCGGCAGTCCGCGCAGGCGGACTTCGTGTGTTTGTTGCGGCGAATTCATTCGCTCTGCCCCGGCTCGACGCCCGGACCGGCCCATCCACCTCTGCCCCGGCTCGACGCCTGGATCAGCCCATCCAGCTCTGCCCCGGCGCCACGCTCGGATCGGCCCATCCAGCCCTGCCCCGGCTCAACGCCCGGATCCACCCATCCAACTCGCTCCGGCCCGCCGGCTGGGTTTCTCCGTCGTTTCTCTTTCGGAATGGCAGCAGCAGGGCTCGGCGCGCGGGCCGACCCCATCCAACGCGCTCCAGCCCTCCGCCCGCGCTGAATCCCATCGACCGAAACCACCTCACGCGGTGACCCGGAACAGCCTTCCTCTTGCGCGGAGACGAACGCGCCGCAGTTTTGAGGCAGCCCGCCGTACCGGGTCACCCTTCCCGAAGGCAGATGTCCATCCCAGCAGCGCTCGTCCACCTCGTTCGGCGCACCCGCGGCAGCTGCGGACCGCGCCGGCCTGATCACACGTCCGCCGCCGCGCATCCGTACGCGCCGCGGAGGACGGCGGGGCCGCGCCGCGCGCTGATCCTGGCCGTGGCGTGCCTCGTCGCGGCCACGGCGGACGGGGCGGATGCGCAGGCGCCCGGGATGGCGTTCGCGAACTGGGGCACGGAGCAGGGACTCCCCTCCAACATCGCGCTGGACATCGCGCAGACCCCCGACGGCTACCTCTGGCTCGCCTCGTACGAAGGCATCCTGCGCTTTGACGGCGTGGCCTTTCGCCTCTTCACGGAGCAGGACATCCCCGGCCTGGACCGCGCGAGCTTCTGGCGCGTGGACGTGGACTCCGCCGGCGCGCTGTGGGGCGCCAGCGAGCGCGGCGGGCTGGTGCGCTACGCCGGCGGCCAGTGGACCGTCTTCGGAACGCGCGACGGGCTCAAGAGCGACCGGGTGACGGCCCTGCTGCCGGACACCGGCGGCGTGCTGTGGGTGGGCGCGCGCGGCGGCGTGAGCCGCGTCAAGGACGGCCGCATCCAGCAGCTTCCCGCCCCGGCCTGGATGAACGAGTCGTCCGTGGGCGAGCTGGCCCGGGACCGGGACGGCACCCTGTGGATCGGCACGACGGCGGACGGCGTGGCGCGCTACCGCAACGGCCGCTACGAGCGCGTGGGCGAGCCGTCGGCCCAGGTCACCTCGATGTACGCAGACGCCGACGGCACCGTCTGGGTGGGGACCTTCAACGCGGGGGTCACCCGCATCCGCGGCGCCGAGATCACCCAGGTCGCGGCGGAGGGCACGGGGGCGCCGCGCCGGGTGAACACCATTCTCCGCGACCGCGGCGGCACGCTCTGGCTGGCGGCGGAGAACGGCCTGTTCCGCATGGAGGGGAGCCGCGCCGTGCCCATCCCCCTTCCCGGCGGCCGCCCCATTGCCCAGGGCTCCGCCCTGCACCAGGACGCCGAGGGCAACCTGTGGGTGGGATCGCGCCAGGGCGGCCTCTTTCGCCTGCGCCCCACGGCCGTGGCCACCGTCACCCGCGCCCACGGGCTGCCGCACGACCTGGTCTCCGCCATCGAGGGGGACGGCGCCGGGGGCACGTGGATCGCGACGCACGGCGGCGTGGCGCACCGCACGGCGCGGGGCACGGAGCTCTTTACGCAGGCCGGCGGCGCCCTGGCGGACAACATCACCCGCGACGTGCTCCGCAGCCGAAACGGCGACGTGTGGGTGGCCACCAACGGCGGGCTGACGCGCATCCGCGGCGGCCGGACGGTGACGTTCGGCGCGCGCGACGGGCTGCCGGACGACCGGGTGCGGGCCCTGTGGGAGGCGCGCGACGGCACGCTGTGGATCGGCACGTACAACGGGCTGGCGCAGATGCGGGACGGGCGGTTCCGCGCCTATGGCCGCGCCGAGGGGCTCACGGATCCGTACATCCTCTCCGTCTTCCAGGACCGGCGCGGCACGCTGTGGGTGGGCACCCAGAGCGAGGGGCTCTTCCGCATGGAGGGCGGCCGCTTCGTCGCCGGGCCGCGCCCGCTGGCGCGGCAGCCCGTGTTCCGCGTGACGGAGGACGCGGACGGCACGCTGTGGGTGGGCTCCGCGCGCGGGCTGGCGCGGATGCGGGGCGACAGCGTCTTCCTGTTCACCACGCGCCACGGCCTCGCCGGCAACGCCGTGTACCAGGCGCTGGACGACGGACGGGGCCACCTGTGGCTCACCGGCTCATGGGGGGTGGGGCAGGTGCCGCGCGCGGAGCTGGAGGCAGTGGCCGCCGGGCGGGCGCGCACGCTGACGCTCAAGCAGTTCGGCAGCCGCGACGGGATGGCGGGGGAGGCGTCGTCCATCTCGCGCGCGTGGCGGGGCGAGGATGGCCGGCTGTGGTTCGCCACCCCCGCCGGGCTGGCCATCATCGATCCCGCGCGGATGCAGCGGAACGCCCGTGCGCCCGTGCCCATCATCGAGCGCGTGGTGGTGGACAACGCGGTGCACGAAGGCAGCGCGGACATCCTCGTCCCGCCCGGGAGCCGCCGGCTGGAGTTCCACTTTACGGCGGCCAGCTTCGTCGCGCCCGAGCAGCTGCGCTTTCGCTACCACCTGGAGGGCTACGACAGGGAGTGGGTGGATGGGGGAACGCGGCGGGTGGCGTACTACACCAACCTGCCGCCGGGGCGCTACGCCTTTCACGTGCAGGCGCGCAACGAGGACGGCGTGGCAAGCACGCGCAGGCCGAGCGTGGCGCTACGGCTGCGGCCCTGGTTCTGGCAGACGCGCTGGTTCCTGCTGCTGATCGGCGCCGCCGCGGCCGCGCTCGTGCTGGCCGCGCACCGGCTGCGCGTGCGCAACGTGCGGCGGACGATGCGCGAGGAGATGCTGCGCGACCTGTCGCTGCACGACGACCTGACGGGGCTCTACAACCGCCGCGCGCTGCTGGCGCTGGCGGAGGAGCGGATCCGCGAGGGCGAGCGCCACGGCCGCGGCTTTGGCGTCGTGTTCACGGACCTGGACGACCTCAAGCGGATCAACGACACCCTCGGCCACCCCGCGGGGGACGATGCCATCCGCGACGCGGCGCGCCTGATCCGGGCGAGCTTCGGGGAGTCGGACGTGGTCGCGCGCATGGGCGGGGATGAGTTCGTGGTGCTGGTGGCGGCCGATGGGGGGGCACGCGCGGGCGGGACGGATTCCGCCGTGCGGGCGGGCACCGCGCGGCTGCAGGAGGCCCTGGCGCAGCACAACGCCACGTCCGGCCGCCCGTTCCAGCTCTCGTTGAGCCTGGGCTTCAGCGCGTTCGATCCCGCCGCGCCGCGGAGCATCGAGGCGCTGCTGCAAGCCGCCGACCAGCAGATGTACGCCCAGAAGCACGGCAAGCGGCTGGCGCGGGCGTAGGCATCCCGCACGCCGCCGCGGACTTGGACGACACAAAGCCCGGCCGGGAGCATCAAGGCCGGGCTTTGGTACGTTCAGCGGCGCGAATGTCGGACATGGGCGGACGTGTTACCCCTGCATCGCGCCTGGTGTCGCCACCGCATCCTGCGCGTTCACCGAATCCCGTGGCGATGGCCTGATGGCGTTCCCGCTGCAGTCGCGGTCCGGACGCCCAGGACCGGGAGGAGGCGTCGCCATCCAGAACTCCGGCTTCCAGAACCCCAGGTCCACCTCGTTGAAGTCCCCGTGCACGCCGGGATCTCCACGGGTGACGCCATAGCCTTCATGGTTGGGATCGTTGTATCCAAAGCCCTTGATCGTCACCTGCCCGCGCACGGAATCGGGGATCAGGTGGAGCGTTTCCATTGCGTTGGTCCACTTGCCGAAGACCCGGTCCACGTGGGTCAGGGGATTCTCGTAGATGTCGTCGATCGCTTCCAGCAGGCTTCCCACGGGCAGGATGGGGAGCCAGGGCACCCAGTGCTCGCGGGCATCGGCGTTCGGGTGCAGGGTCAGGTTGTAGAACTGCGTCTTTTTGTGCGCCGCGAGGTACGGCAGGACGCTCTCGTACACGTCGCGCGTGCTGGCGGCCGCCGCCATGTAGACGATGGTGTCGAACTTCATGGACGGGTACAGCCGGACGACCTCGTTGAGCACGATCGCACCCATGCTGTGGCCGATGAGGGTGACGCGCCGGTCGAATCCCGCCGCCTCATCATCACGGACCAGCCGCTGGAGGGAATCCATCAGCACCGAGGCGCCGCCCCGCCCCGGGCGGTATACGCCTCCGTACGCGCTGTCCTCGTGCACCGATTCCGCTGGCTGCCGAAAGACGTTGCGCGACCGGCGCACCATGTTCTTCCAGCTGGACGTGCCGAACGTCTCCGACAGGGGCAGCCCCACAGCGAGCCGCACGGGCACCAACGGCGCCCGGATCCACGCGGCCCTTCGCGACGATCCCGATGTGCAGTAGGTGCCGAGCGACGCCCGGACCTGTGAACGCTCTCCGTAGTGTGCCCGCACCGAATCGTACTCGGCGGAGACCAGGCTGGACAGGTCGCCTCCGAGCGTGTGCTGATCGTCCCCGAACGACTCCGTCACGTTCAGCGGCCAGCGCGTCACCCCCCGTCCCAGGTCGGCGACGACGTTGAGCGGCGTATTGATCGCGGCGGCGGGGCCGTCCACGATGTGGCCCCGCCGCGTCCACATCATGTGCTCGTAGTAGGAGTTGAAGGGATTGGTGCGCCAGTTGAGGAAGATGGGGTTGTAGCCATCGGCGTGGATGTTGTCACCCGCCACTTCGGCAAAGCCGCGGGAGGCGGCGAACCCGTTCATCCCCCCGTGCACCACGATCATCACGCCGCGGGGCTGCCGGTCGCGGCGGAGCTCGTTCATCATCCGGTGCACGTGCGCGTCGTACTCCGCCCCCAACTTCGTCTCCACCGGATATTCCTGGCCGACCACCCGCACCGGCACGCCCACGCCGTGACGGTTCAGGAACACCGCCCGGGTGGGCAGGCCGGGGTGGGACGTCATGACGGTGCCGTAGTCCGCGCTGGCGCACCCGGGGGCGGCACCAGCCACGGTCAGGCCCACCAGGAGGCGAAGAACCGGTCTTCCGCGGAGATTTCTCATTATCATGTGATCGGCGTAGGGAGGAGGGTGGGATACTGCGGATAATCTGTGACGGAATCCGGTAACAGATACTGTGCATAATACGCTTATTGCTCACGCAAAGCACGAACTTCCTGGTGCCGGCTCATCCCACCCCGCCGTGGATTCCCGCCTCTTGGGATTCTCGATTTCGGGAAAGCACATTTGCAGTGCTGCCGCGAACGCGCACGAGGTGGATACAGCGAAGCGGGCGCACCTGGATGGGTGCGCCCGCTTGGTGATCCTTCCTGCCATTTTTGTGGAGGACGTCGTGCCGGAGGTCACCGCTTCGGCGGCCATACGCGCAACGGTTTCTTGTCTCCACCGATGATGGGCAGGTTCTGCAGACTGCCCTCCACCCGCGGCTCCTCAGCGGACGGCGCGGTGGCGACCAATTCCCCGGCGGCAACCGTGACAGGGGCCGGCTCCTCAGCAACGGCGACAGAAGCCGGCTCATCGGCAACAGCGGCGGTGGGCGGCTCCCCAGCGGCGACGAAAGCAACCGACTCGCCGGCTTCGAACGCGGCCACCGTCTCTCCCCTGACAACAACGTGTTCACCCATGACGGCAGCGACCGCCGCCACGCTCGGCGTCGGCTCCGCCCGGGCCGCGGAGATCACGCGCAGCATGGCATCCGTGGCCTCGCTCTGCTGCGCGTGGCTCGTGCACATGGCCTCGTGGCTCGCGCGGATCGCCTCGATCAGGGGCGCCACGGCCGCACGGATGGCCTCCGGCAGCGCATCATCCTGCACCCGGACCGGCTGGACTGCGGCCGGCTCCGGCGCGGGCGGCGGCTCGGGGAGAGGGGCGGACGCGGCCGCGCCCAGCGCCTGCAGCCCGCCCGCGATGTCCGCCAGCTGCGCGACCACGCGGCCGCCCACGTCCGCATCGTCCCCGCCCATCGCCTTGCTGCGCAGGAAGTCGCGCTTGATCTGCTCCCACCGCGCGGCCTCCTCCGGCGTGAGCACCCCGCGCAGCTCCTTGAGCTTGAGCAGGTTCTCCTCCGCGCCCGCGGTGAGCAGCTGCGCCTCGCCCAGGTAGTGGTCGCCCACCAGCTGCTGCAACTCGGCGTCGTTCATCACCGGCGAGATCTTCTCCGCCAGCTTGTTCATGTTGCGGTAGCTGCCCTGCAGCTTGAACGCCGGCTCCGTGCGGTACTTGTCCGCCTGCGCCGCGCTGGCGATGTACTGCTGGTTCACGCGGTACACCACGTCGCGCACCTGCATGATGCGCTGCAGCGTCCCCACGATCTCGTTGATCTCGGCCGCGCCGTACGCGTGGCTCAGCGCGTTGGTGCTCACGTCGCGCCCCTTCGCCCGGTCCGCGAACACGTACAGGTCCGCCAGGTCGCGCGTGGCCAGCGGCGCGAGCACGGGGTTGGACGTCAGGCTGTTCTCGATGTAGCTGAGCGTGAACGAATCCTCCATCCCACCCAGCACGTCGCCCAGGTTGTAGATGTCGGCGCGGTTCGCGAGCATGTCGGGGATGCGGAAGACCTCGCCGGACTCCGTGTACGGATTGCCCGCCATCACCACGCAGAACTTCTTGCCCCGCAGGTCGTACGTCCGGGTCCGGCCGCGCCACACGCCCTCGATGCGCCGCGTGCCGTCGCACAGGGAGATGAACTTCTGCAGGAACTCGGGGTGCGTGTGCTGGATGTCGTCCACGTACAGCATCACGTTGTTCCCCATCTCCAGCGCCAGCCCCAGCTTCTCCAGCTCCTGCCGCGACGTGGAGTCCGGCGCCTGGACGGGGTCCAGCGAGCGCACCTCGTGCCCCAGCGCCGGGCCGTTGATCTTCACGAAGACGAGCCCCAGGGAGTGCGCCACGTACTCCATCAGCGTCGTCTTGCCGTACCCGGGGGGCGAGATCATCATCAGCAGCCCCATCAGGTCGCTGCGCTTGCCCTCGCCGGTCGTGCCGATCTGCTTGGCCAGGTTGTCGCCGATGAGGGGCAGGTAGACGTCGTTGATGAGCCGGTTGCGCACGAACGACGTCAGCGGCCGCGCCTTCAATTCCCCCAGGCGCAGCGCGTCGCGCTCGCGCGTGGCGACCTCGTGGCGGATCTCCTGGTAGCGGCGGTAGCCGGGAAGGAACTGCTCGCGGTGCGCCTGCACGCGGCCCAGGAACTCGTCCACGGCCATCGTCAGCCGCCCCCCGGCAATGCGCGGATGCTCGCCCAGCAGCCCCTCCACAGTCGCCAGCGGCTGCGCGTCGTTGGGCCGGCGCGCCAGCCCGTCGCGGGTGAGGAGGAGGACGGCCGCCTCGGGGACGTAGCGGGCGAACGGGGCCAGCGCGGCGTCCGTGCACAGCGCCTCCAGCCAGTGGACGACGTGCACGTACCGCGCGGACAGGCGGCCGCCCAGCTGCTCCAGCGTGTGGTCGAACGCGGCGCGGTGGTTCGCCGTTTCCAGCCGCGCCAGGAGCGCGTCCGCCAGCTCGCGCGCCGGGCGGGAGACGACGAGCCCTTCCTGCCCGCCCGCCAGCTCGTCGAACAGGTACGCCGCGGCGTTCGCGGCCACGCCCGTGCCGAACGCGAGGCCGGTGGCCGCCGCGTACCGGCCCAGCCGCTCCCCCATCTCCCCCCGCAGCGCGTCCGCCGCCGAGCGGGAGCCGAACAGCGCGTGCATGGCCTGGGCGCTCGCCACGCGCAGGCGCCACTCCCGCACGTCGTCGTCCCCCTGCTCCGCGGCCCAGAAGAGTGCGGCCAGGGAACGCGGCTCCGGCGCGTGCACCAGCGTGCCCGCGGCGGCCAGCTGCGCCAGCAGGGTGCGCAGGATGAGGGTGGCGTCGTGGTCGTGGATGCCGCGCTGGTAGCCCTCGCGGTACCGCGGCGCGGCGAACGCGGCCACGGTCTTCGCCAGCGCGTCGCCCTCCGCCGCCTGCGTCCGCAACGCGTCCATCGACAGCCCCTCGGCCCCGGATTCCGCCGCGGCCAGGACCTCGCCCGCCAGGTACTCGCCCCGGTATAGCGCGGGGGACTCGGACTCCAGCGACACCTGCCAGTACTCGCGGAGGCCCGCCAGCTCTTCGCTGTGGATGGGCTCCATGAAGTCGGTGCCCGTAAGGTGCACCGCCAGCTCGTCCCCGCGCGGCAGGATGGTGAGATCCAGCGGCTGCGTGCTGACGCTGAAGCGGTGGCGGCCCAGCTTGATGACGCTGCCGCCGTCCTCGAACAGGTCGCTGCGGTCGCGCAGGGCGCGCACGGCCCCGTCGCGGGCGCCCTTGATGCGCGCCTCGATGTCGTCCGCCTTGACGGGATCGCGGTACCCGCGCAGCCGCTCCGCCAGCTCGCGCACCTTCAGGATGAGCGGGTCGCCGGCGAAGAAGGCGTTCAGCTCGTCCGCGTCGGCGAACTTCTCCGTGCGGCGCCCCAGGCCGTCCAGGATGCGGTTGGCGGCCCCCAGCACCGACTGCGCCTTGCGCTGCAGGTCGTCCAGCAGGGCCTGCTTGTGCGTATCGAAGCTGTCCAGCAGCTCCTCGCGCTTGGCCAGGATGTCGCCCAGGAACTGCTCGTGCTCGCCGAACTGGCTCTCGATGCGCTCCAGCTGGACGAGCAGGCGCGACAGCTGCTCGTCCGCCTTTTCGGGATCGGTAGAAAGCGCCAGCGCGCTCGACACGCTCTGCCCAAAGAGGGAGAACTGCACGGCGAACTGGGCCACCGCCTCGGCGGAGCCGAGCGTCTTCCGCCGCCCGTCCGCGCGGGCGCGGGCCTGGTTCAGGCGGGCGTACAGGGTGGAGATGGATTCCACGACCCGCGTGCGCTGCACCGCATCGTCCACCTGGAGGGTCGCCATCAGCTCCGACAGCATGTCCAGGTCGGCGGACATCCCCTCCAGGCCCGTCACCGTCTCCGCCAGCGCCGCCGCCGTCTCGCCCTGCTGCGCCTGCGCGTCCAGCGCGTGCAGCCGGTCGGACAGGGGCGCGAGCGCCGTGTCGCCGGCCAGGAACGCGCCCGTGGCCGCGCCGATGCGCTCCTGCGCACCCTGCAGCTCCGTGCCCATCGCATCGATCGCGGCGGTGTCGACGTAGCGCAGGTCGCGAATGGTGAGCAGCCGGCCCCGCTGGCGCGTGATCTCGTTCAGCGCGTCCACGAACTCCTGGATCTGCTTCCAGTCGTCCGGGAGCAGCCGGCCGAGGAGCGCCGCGTGGTCCGTGCGCGCCTGGGCCATGGCGGCCTCGGACTGGCGGCGGATGCTCTCCACCTTCTCGAACTCGTCCAGCACCGACTCGCCCGTGGCGGCGATCTCGCGCAGCACGGGGGCCGCACCCTTCGCGGCGGGGTCGTCCAGCCAGTGGTGCGCGTCGAACAGCCGGCGGGTGTTGCGCGTGAGCAGCTGGTAGCGCCGCGACGAGACTTCTGGCGTCTCGATCTCCCGCGCCAGCTCGAACAGGCTGGAGATGCCGCGGACGAGCTCCGCGTTCCCCAGCTTGCCCATGAAGCTCGTTCCCGGGGGACGGCTGGCGGCGAACTCGTCGGAGACGAACGGCGTCTGCCAGATCTGCATGGGATGCACGCGCGTGGGCGCCTCGCCCTCGGCGTTGAACAGCACCATGCGCCCGTCCCCCAGCACGGCGTGGCCGTGTCCGAAGAGCGGGTTCTGCAGCCTGCGCTGGATGAGGTTGTAGACGAACAGGGCGCTGCGGCCGGCCTCGTGCTCGTAGAAGACGTACATCACGTCCTCGCCGTTGGGCGAGCGGACGGCGCGCTGAAAGCACATGCCGTCCATGCGCGCGTCGAACGCCTTGTGCTCGCCGTTCTGCAGGTAGTAGCCGCCGGGGTAGATGATGCCGTGGTCCTCGGGCAGCTGCACGCACGCCTGCACGAGGGCGTCGATGCGCTGCACCCGCCCCGTGACGGTGTTGTAGACGAAGCCGCGCCACGTGGTCTCGCGGTACGGCAGCACCTTGAGCAGCACGAGCGATCCCACGCGGGCAAAGTCGAAGGTCGCGTCGTCCAGCGACTGCGTCTTCTCGTCCACCGGCTCGCTGTGGATCCCCTCCCCCGACTCGGTGTTGTTCTCCACCTTGATGGTCAGGTCGCCGCCCGTGGTCTCCACGAACAGCGTGTCCAGCACGTTCAGGTGGGGAAAGCGGCCGTTGACCGTGTGCTCGCGCCCCGCCCGCGTCCACTCGAAGTCGAACGGGGGCGGCAGCGTGAGGTCGCGGTCGCCGCGCGCGTCCATGTAGCTGACCTCGCCATGCGGGGGGACGGCCCAGCGGAACACGCGCACGTCCGTGCTGCGTTCGCCTACCTGGAAGGCGGCCAGCAGCTTGCCGCCGGCCACGTCCAGCTGCAGCAGGCGCGCGTTCTTGTAGTAGGCGTACAGCTCCGTGAAGTCGCGGACGAAGGCGGCGTCGCCCAAAAAGCTCCCCGCCGTGTCCACCTGCTCCACGTCGTAGCCCTCCGCCCCTTCCACCAGCCGGTACAGGCCGAAGACGTCGTCCACGCGGACGGTCGTCTTCAATCCCATGAAGACGTTGTACCCGAACAGCAGCAGGCCGCCGACGGGAACGATGTCGCGGCCGATGCAGTTGTTTTCCGTCTGGATGCGCAGCCGCCCGATGACCTCCAGCCGGCTGTCCCCGAACTCCGCCAGCCGCTGCTCGTTGAGCGCGGCTGCGATCTCGCGCAGGCGGGCGCCCTGCTCGCCCAGGCGGCGGCGCAGGACCTCGTACGCGCCGCCCTGCGCAACGGCCTGGTCCACGGACGATTCGGTGGCTTCCGGCACGGCCGGGGACTGCTCGGTCATTGGGGTCTTACCTGGATCCTGGTTGGATGCCTGGAGGCGGGCCGCGTCCCCGGGCAGAGACAGCAACTGCGGGTTACAGGGGACAGGTTACAGCCAGCAACGGCGGCGAAGGCCGGAATCGCGCGTTGCTGCTGGCTGTCCCCTGTAACCTGTAACCCGTAACCCGCAGTTCAGTCTTTACGAGACCGGCTCCGCCTTCACCGCCACCTGCTCGAACACCTCCGCCGTAATCGGCACGCTCAGGCGCTCGCGCGGCTCCGGCTTGGCCACGCCCAAAAAGCGCTCCATCAGGTCCTGCACGATGGGGCTCTTGCCCGCGAAGCCCTCGATGGACTTGCCCAGGGTGAGCGACTTGGACAGCATCTCGAACATCCCGCCGTCGCCGCCCACCAGGTCGATGTTCGCGTTGCCCAGGGCCGACGCCAGGACCTCCGCGTTCTCCCGGCTGATGTCCTTGCCGGCGGCGATGGCGGCCATCGCCTGCTCCAGCTGGGCCTGCAGCGTCATGCGGAACTCCTCGTGCGCGCGGGCACGGTCGGTCAGCGCGTCGATGGCCCCGAACTTCTTGGTCAGCCCCTCGGCCTCGGCCGTGAGCTTGCGGGCCGTGACGTTGGCCTCGGCGGTGCCCACGGACTCCACCGACGTAGCGCGCGCCTGGCCCATCTTGGCCTCGCCCTCGGCCTCGGCACCCAGCTTCTTCGCCGTCACGTTGGCCTCGGCCACGCCCACGGACTCGACGGACGCTGCGCGGGCCTGGCCCATCTTGGCCTCACCCTCGGCCTCGGCGCCCATCCGCTCCGCCAGCACGCGGGCCTCGGCGTTGCCCTGCTTGTAGACCGCCTCGGCCTTGGCCTCGATCACCCGCGCCTCGGCGACGCCCACCTTTTCCATGGCGACGGCATCCGCCTCGCGGACGGCCACCTCGGCCAGCCCGGGCGCCGCCAGCTCCACCCGGCTCGCGTCGGCCATCACGCGCTTGGCGTCGGCGTCGTGGGTCGCGGCCTCCAGCCGGGCCTGCGCCATGGTCGCCAGCTCCACCGCCTTGTGCTTGGACGCGGTTTCGGACGCCTGCGCCATGGTCGCCAGCTCCACGGCCTTGTGGCGCGACGCGGCCTCGGCGGCCTCGGCCTCCTTTACGGCGCGCACCATCTCCTCCTGCGCGGCGGCCTCGGCCACCAGCACGCGGGCCTGCTTGTCGCGCTCGGCCTCGGAGACCACGCGCACCTCCTTGATGCGCTCCTCCTCCACCGCCACCGTCTTGTCGATGGCGATGCGCTCGCGGGTGATGTTGGCCACGTCCTTCTTGCCCACCTCGACGACCTTGTCGCGCTCCACGCCCTGCAGCTGCACCTCGCGGTCGGTGGTCACCTGCTCCAGCGCCTTGGCGCGCTCCACCCGCTCCACCTCGATGGCCACGGCGCGCTGGCGGTTCTGCTCGGCGACCTCGACCTCGCGCTGCACGTTGTGCTCGCGGATCTGGATCTTCTCGTCGCTTTCCAGGCGCGCCTGCTCGGCGATGAGCCGCTGCTCCTCGCGCACCTTGGTGGTCTCGGCCGCCTCGCGGGCCTGGATGGTCTCGATCTCCCGCTTCTGGCGCGCCTCGGCCTCGGCCTGCTGCCGCTCCAGGGCCAGCGTGGCCTCGCGGGCCTCCACGTTCTTCTTGGTGATGGCGAGCTTTTCGTTCTGCTCCAGCTCGTTGGTCACCACGTTCTGCGCCGCCGTGCGCTCCGTGATCTTACGGATGCCCTCGGCGTCCATGATGTTGTTGTGGTCCAGCAGGTGCTTGGGCGTCTGCTCCAGGAAGTCGATGGCCACGTCCTCCAGCACGTACCCGTTCAGGTCGTTGCCGATGACCTTTACGATCTCGTCGCGGAACTCCTGGCGCTTTTCGAACAATTCCGTGAACTCGAACTTCTTGCCCACCGTCTTGAGGGCCTCGGAGAACTTGGCGTTGAACAATTCGTCCACCGCCTCGCGGTCCGACGCGCGGCTGGCGCCGATGGCCTTGGCCACGCGCAGCACGTCCGCCGCGGTCTCGTTCACGCGCAGGTAGAACGCGACGGCGATGTCCGCCCGCATGTTGTCCTTGCAGATGAGCCCCTCCTTGCCGCGCCGGTCCACCTGCAGCGTGATCAGGCTCACCCGCATGAGCTCCTTCTTGTACAGCACGGGGATGATCAGGCCGCCCGTAAAGCGCACCTTGGGCTGCGAGGTCATGTCGTTCACGATCAGGGCGGTCCCCTGCTCGACCTTGATGTAAAAGGCGCGGAACAGGCTGAAGATGCCCAGCAGCATCATGAACAGGATGACTGCGCCGACCGCGAACGGCATGAGAAGGGACGTGTCCATCGGGAACCTCGTTGGGGGGTTGCGAGTGCCTTACCGGCTGAGAAACTGCTGCTCCGAGACCACGCGGTAGGCGTTCTGCTCCTCGATGTACTCGATGAGCACGATGCGGTCGCCGCGCTGGAGCGGGGTGGAATCGTCGTAGCGAACCTGCAGGATGAGCCCGGCGCCGCCGTCGTCGAACGCCGCCTGGCCGTAGCTGGGCGTGAGCGTGGGGGTGACGATGACGCCCGACCGCCCCAGCAGCGAGGGCGCGGCGGCCGGCTCCATCTTCTCCAGCATCCG
>DASQZE010000083.1:0-6204 GCA_035638875.1 Longimicrobium sp. | reverse complement strand
AGAAGGCCTTGAGGGCGGATTGCAGCTCCGCCAGCGCGATGCGCACGTCTTCCGCAGCGGGGTCGCCCTGGTTGGCCGAGAGCCAGCGCGTGCCGCTGTCGTACTGCAGCCGCATCTGCGTCGCGTCGCCGCTGGCGATGGATTCGCGGATGGGCGTGCCGTAGGGCTTCATGTCGCCGGTGGTGGGTTCGATGCCTCGGATGTCCGCCATGGTGTCGCTCTTTGGGAAAAGGGATGGGAAGGGATCTGCCCGGCGTCCGCCGATGCGGAGCCGGTGCGGAGCCGGTGCGGCCGGCGCCCGTCACGCGCGCCGGTCCGTCATCGTCCCGCGTCCCCCGGCCGGCTTTCCGCGGGAACGCGGGCGCGCCACGGCTTCAGCTGCCGCGCGACTCTTCGAGCTCGCGCAGGGCGGCCTTGACTTCGCCGTGCTTCTCGTGCCCGGCGTTGTCCTGCAGCCAGCGCCGAGCGTGCTCGGTCGCCTGGTGAATGCGGGCGCTGTCGCCGCTTGCCTGCGCCTCTCGGATGGCGGCGCCGTACGGCATATTGGAGCCCAGGTTGGATTCGCGGTTTTCCATGCGATTTTCTCCGGTTGATGAGGAGGGTGGAACGCCGCGCTGGTTGCGGCGATCCCTGGCTCGTTCGGTGCGCGGGAGGGAGGTGCATGCGGTGACGTGCATCCGCCCCGCCACGCGTCAGCTCGTGCTGCCGAGGGCTTCGTCCAGCTTGCGGAGGGCGGCCTGCACCTCGCCGTGGCTTTCGTGGCCGGGGTTCACCTTGAGCCACTGCCGCGCGTTCTCGCCCTGCTGGCGCATGCGCGTGGTGTCGCCGCTGGCGATGGCCTCCATGATGGGCGGGCCGTAGGGGCGAATGGGCCCCATCGAGCTGTCGGACATGGGTGTCTCCTCCTCTTCTGCGGGGTGGATGAAGAGCCGGGACCGCGATGAAAGTACTGGCCGCTGCTTCAAGACCGCGAAGCAGCGGATTGGCAATTTAGGCGGGATGCGTGCGGATTTCCAAGACTATTCTACAACGCAAATCGCCGCACCCAGTTGCGTGGGTGCGGCGAAACGGATGAAGGCCATCCGCCGGATTTCACGGATTCCGGCTCACCATCACCGGGTGGCGCCTCGTCCACCTCGGCATTCCCCGCCGTGCCGGTCCACAACGCCCCTCCGGGGGGCGGCCGGGGATCCGCTGCACGGCCATCCAGCCACGGCCGGCTTTTACGGATCGCGATCGGGTGGATCTGTGCTTGGCGGGTATCTGCTCCGTGTGGCGGATATCCTCTCCTGCAAGAACGCGGATGCCGTCCCCTCGCCGGCAGCAGCCGCTCTGCCAAGGATCTCTGGCCTCCTGTACGACTCGGCGGACCGCGACGTCGCGGCGCATCGCTCCCGCACGTCGGCTTCGGAGAAATCGGCCTCACGGGATGATTGCTACCGCGACGTCCGGTCGCGGTCCGGAGGAGAAGGCGGCGAGCGGCAGGATGCATCAGGCCCTTGGTAGACAGGCTGCTGCCGGCGGGGGACCGGTATCCGCGTTTTTTCGAAGAGGCACGATGGTGACGGCGGAGGTGGATGACGGGCCTGGCACATCATCCACACGATCGCGATCAGTAAAGGCGTGCCTGCTCCGGAAATCGGATGATGGCGCAATGGCGCGATAACGTTCCACGAACAGCCTGCCGTGAATGCCGGGGACGATCGCGCCGGCTACGCCCCGGATGGATGAACACGGCGCGTCAATCAGCAGACGGTACGGGCAGGACACCGGACATCCCGCGATGCCCCGCCCACGTTCACGCCACGTGCGGAAGCGCCGGCCGATCCACCGCGACCCGATCCCCCGACAGCGACGTGATCGGCGTCGCGCCCCCCGCGTCATTGGCCGAATCGTCAGACGCCGTCTGGCCCAGCAGGCGGCTGGTGACGGCGCCGGCGGTCAGGCTGCCGCTGACGTTGACGGCCGTGCGCCCCATGTCGATCAGCGGCTCGATGGAGATGAGCAGCCCTGCCAGCGCCACGGGCAGGTTGAGCGTGGAAAGCACCAGGATGGCCGCGAACGTCGCGCCGCCGCCCACCCCCGCGATTCCGAACGAGCCCAGCGTCACCACCAGCACCAGCGTGGCGAGGAACGGAATGCTCGTCGGATCGATCCCCACCGTCGGCGCGATCATCACCGCGAGCATGGCGGGATACAGCCCCGCGCACCCGTTCTGCCCGATGGTGGCGCCGAAGCTCGCCGCGAAGTTGGCGATGGCGGGCGGCACGCCCAGCCGGCTCGTCTGCGCCTCCACGTTCAGGGGGATGGTGGCCGCGCTGGACCGCGAGGTGAACGCGAACGTCAGCACGGGCCACACGCGTTGAAAGTGCTTGAGCGGATTGATGCCCGTCAGCGCCAGCAGCGCGGCGTGCGCGACGAGGATGAGCGCCAGTCCCAGGTACGACGCCAGGACGAAGCGCATGAGCCCCAGGATGTCCGCCGGGTTCGACGTGGCGACCACGCGCGTCATCAGCGCCAGCACCCCGTACGGCGTCAGGCGGATGACCATCCGCACCAGCCGCGTCACCAGCGCCTGCACGTCCGCGATGGCGGCGATCACCCGGCCGCCCGTTTCCCCGTTTTCGCGCCGCAGGGCCAGCGCCGCCATCCCCAGCAGCGACGCGAAGACCACGACGGCGATCAGCGACGTGGGCCGCGAGCCGGCGAGGTCCGCGAACGGGTTGGTGGGGAGGAACGAGAGCAGCAGGTCCGGCACGTCCAGTCCCGCGAGCTCGCCCGCGCTGGACTCGATGGCCGCGCCGCGCTCCAGCTCGCGCGCCCCCCGCACCAGCCCCTCCGCCGACAGCCCGAACGCCCGCGCCACCCCAACGCCGATCACGGCGGAGACGGCCGTCGTGAGCATCAGCGTCCCCAGCACGCCGGCGCTGATGCGGCCCAGCGACCGCGCGTCGTCCAGCCGCGTGACGGCGGAGAGGATGGAAACGAGCACGAGCGGCGTGACGATCATCTGCAGCAGCCGCACGTATCCGCCGCCCACCAGGTTGATCCAGTGCACGGTGCCCGTCACGGTGGCGTCGCCGTGGCCGTAGATGCCCTGCAGCGCGCCGCCCAGCACCACGCCCAGCAGCAGCGCGATGAGCACGGTGCTGGAGAGCGTGGCGCCGCGCTTGAGCCTTCGCGCGAGCCACGCCAGCGCCAGCGCGAACACGGCCAGGTTTGCGATCGATGCGAAATCCATGGGTCCTCCAGGCACGGCCGCCGCCGCGCCGCATCAGGTAGAAAAAGAAAAACCGGCTCTCTCGCCAGGGAGAGAGCCGGTGTTCGAGCGGCCGGCGCGGGGCCGGTCCGGTCGGAATCAGGTGCGCGCGCCCGTGGACACGCGCACCCGGGCATCTCCCGGGGGCGGGTGGCATCCACGACAACAGGCCAGCGCGGCGGTCACGTACATCGGTCTCGGCGAATCAGGAAATCGAAGGGTCCAGGAACGAAAAAAGCCCTCCCGGGATGGGGAGGGCCGGATGGGACGAGCGGGTGCTTTCGCTCGGTCTATGCGCTCGCCACCATGCGCGCGCGTCCCTCCGGCTCTCCCAGAGGAGAGGCGCAGCGACAACAACACGTGGCGGAGAGCAGGACGCGCATCGGATCTCGTTCCGGCGTTCGCGATCGTGCCGGGAACCACTCCCGGCGCACACGGAGGTTAAACCCGCCGCCGGAATCCTGTCAAGGGAGGAGGGAAGTGCGTGAGTGCGGAAGTGCGTTAGTGCGTGAGTAGGAGTTGCCGTTGCTCACGCACTAACGCACTCACGCACTGCTTTCTCACGTCAGCGTCAGCAGGCTCTGGCCGCCGGGATGGGCGATGCGCAGCACCGTGTCGCGGCCGTCAGTGCCGCGCAGCACGGCCACGCCCGTCGCCTGGCGGATGCTGTGCGTGAGATGCGCGCCCATCCGCTCGCCGTCGTCCAGCATGATCTCGATGCGGCCGCTGCGCGGATCCAGCCCCACGCCCCGCAGCGTGAGCGCGACTTCCTGCCACTGCGCGCCGAGCTCGTCGTGGTCGATTTGCAGCCGCGTCGTGCGGCCCGCGTTGCGCCGGGAGAACTCCCTGAGGCTCGCCTCCCATTTCGTTTCCATCATCGTGGCGCCCACGGATCCCTCCTTGTGCCGCCCGGGTCCCTCCGTCCCACGGGCGCCGAACCCGTCGGCGCCGAACGTGCTACCAAGATCGCCGCGGCGGCGGCCCTGGCCTGTCGGGACGAGGGGGCCGGCCTGTGGGGCTACGCCGAAGATCCGTGTAGGGAACTGCTGTACGGCGGGGCTTCCGCACCGGGAACGCGCGATTTACGTTGCAGCCCCGCATCAACCCCGACAAGTGACTGGAAGGCCCGGATTTCCGAATGAGCAGCGCGCCCCCTGACGACACCCTGTCCCGGCTACTGCTGGACTGCGTGCGCGACGAGGCCATCTTCGCGCTCGACGCGCAGGGCCGCGTGGCCAGCTGGAACCCGGGCGCGCGCACCGTGCTGGGCTACGCCGACGACGAAATCCTGGGCCGCCACGTGTCCGTCTTCTATCCCCCCGAGGACGTGCAGCTGGGCCGCCCCGAGCGCGAGCTGCGGCTGGCGCAGGCGGGACGGTTCGAGGTGGAGGGATGGCGCTACCGGGCGGACCGCACGCGGGTGCTGGCGCACGTCATCCTGTCGCCGCTGGAGAGCGAGGACGGGCGGCGCCTTCCCGGCTACGCCATGATCCTGCGCGACATCACCGAGCGCATCCGCGCCGAAGAGGCCCTGCGCGCGTCCGAGGCCAAGTTCTCCGGCATCATCTCCATCTCCAGCGATGCCATCGTCTCCGTGGACGAGGGGCAGCGCATCGTGCACTTCAACAAGGGCGCCGAGGCGGTGTTCGGGTGGAAGGAGCACGAGATCGTGGGTCAGCCGCTGGACGTTCTCATCCCCGCGGACGCCCGCGACCGCCACGGCGAGCACCTGCGCCGCTTTGCCGCCGGGTCCGTGGTGGCCAAGCGCATGGGCGAGCGGCAGGAGATCTTCGGCATCCGCAAGAACGGCGAACGGTTCCCCGCCGAGGCGAGCATCTCCCGGCTGGAGCTGGGGGCGCAGCGATGGTTCACGGCCGTGCTTCGCGACGTGACAGAGCGAAAGGAGGCGGAGCGCACCCTGGCGCAGGCGCTGGAGCAGGCGCGCGAGGCCACCGCCGCCGCGCAGGCCGCCGTGCACGCGCGCGACGACGTGCTGCACGTGGTCTCGCACGACCTGGGCAACTCGCTCAGCGCCATCGTCGTGAACACCAGCGTACTCCTCAAGACGCTGCCGCCGGACGCGGAGGACGTGCGCCAGCGGGTTGCCAGCGTCCGCGACCTCGCCCGGCGGATGCAGCGGCTGCGGCAGGACTTGCTGGACGTGGCGAGCATCGAGCAGGGCGGCCTTTCCATCGAGTGGGACAGCTGGCACCCCGGCGCCGTGGTGGCCGAGTCGCTGGAGGCGTTCGCGCCGCTGGCCGCGGAGAAGGGGGTCGAGCTGGCGGCGGAGGTGGACGAGGACGTGCCGGAGGTGGAGGGCGACCGCGAGCGTGTGCTGCAGGTGCTGGCCAACCTGCTGGGCAACGCCGTCAAGTTCACGCCCGCCGGCGGGCGCGTGCTGCTGCGCGTGCAGGCCGCGCCGGACGAGGTGCGCTTCGCGGTGCGCGACACGGGGCCGGGGATCGCGCCGGAGAACCAGGCGCACGTGTGGGACCGGTTCTGGAAGTCGCGCACCAGCAACCGGCACGGCGCGGGCCTGGGCCTCGCCATCGCGCGCGGCATCGTGCAGGCGCATGGCGGCCGCATCTGGCTGGAGAGCGCCGTGGGCGAGGGCTCCACCTTCACCTTCACCCTCCCCCTGCACCCCCCGCCGCCGGATGACGAGGAGTAGCATGCGTTCTTCGGCGTAACTGCTTTTACCAGGCATCGTACTGCTCGCTTGCCCAAAGGTCTGGCATTAAGTCCTCAGGGGCTACAGTCCTGAGAGTGTATTTAAGATTCCTCCCGGGCTTCGAACGCTCGGTTTGAGTCTGGTCTAATAAGTCCGAAGTCGGCGACGGAGGGCCTTGTTCGGGGGTCCCGTCGTGTATCCCAAGCTCGACTTCGTGCGCCTGAGGGCATCCTCGAGAGCCGGATTTTCCGAGCGTCGGAAATCGAGCGGCGCT
>DASQZE010000082.1:0-7252 GCA_035638875.1 Longimicrobium sp. | reverse complement strand
GCGGGCCGCGGGAGATGACGGACGCGCCGCGCGCCTGCCCCTGCTGCGCCGCGTGGTCAGCGAGGTGCTGCGGCTGTATCCGCCCGCGTGGATGCTGGGCCGCACGGCAGAGCGCCCCGTGCGGCTGGGGGACGCGGAGATCCCGGGCGGGGCCATCGTCTCCGTGTCGCCGTACGCCATGCAGCGGCACCCGGCGCTGTGGGACCGGCCGTCGGAGTTCCGGCCGGAGCGGTTCGCGCCGGAGGAGGCGGCGGGGCGGCCGCGCGGGTCGGTGCTGCCGTTCGGCGCGGGGGCGCGGCGCTGTCCCGCGGCGGCCATGGTGCCCGGCCACCTGCACGCGTTTCTCGCCGTCCTGCTGCGGACGCACGCCGTAGAGCGGGCGGACGACACGCCCGTGCGCCCGCGCGGCCTGGTCGCGCTCCGTGCGGATCCGCCCCTGCGCCTGCGCTTCGTCCCCGACGCGGACTGATATGATTCCGAACGGGGACGGGAAACGCGTTTCACGCAGAGGACGCGAAGGAAAAACGATGAGGACGCAGAGGCCTTGTTCGGGCTGCCTCTGCGTCCTCGTCACTCGTCCCTGCGACCGCTGCGTGAAACGGTCTTGCTCGCCGGCCGCGTTGGATCGATCCTCCTGGCCGTGCCGGCTAGGGCGCGCAGGGGGGCTGCCCGGCGAGCCAGGCCTGGGCCGCGGCGGCCACGGCGTCGCGGGCGGGATCGCTGCCTTCGGGCGCATCCACCGTGACGTCCGGCGCCAGCTGGCCATTGTAGGTCGCGCCCGCCCGGTCGGCCAGGTACGTGCTGGTGATGCTCAGGATCGCGTAGTCCGGGAGCAGGAAGCCGCGGTTGCCCGTCGTCAGCCCGCGCGTGGGCGTGCCGAAGGTGCGCGTGCGGGGACGCCCGCGAAAGGCGATGGCGATGGCCTCGCCCGAACTCACAGTGGGGTTGGCCGTGAGCACCGCCACCGGGGGATCGGGCCGCCGCAGCGTGTACGGATTGTCGATGGGAAAGTAGAGGCGGCCGTCGTGCATGGCCCCGCCCGTCACATATCCCCACCGCAGGCGCTGGCCGTCGGCATCCACGAAGGCGCCCGCGGTCCCCTCGCCCAGGATGGGGCCGATCCCCACCAGCATGGGCCACATGTTGCCGCCGCGGTTGTTGCGCAGGTCCACGATCCACCCGCACACGGACGGCGAATCCAGCTTCCGCAGCAACGCGTGGTACTCCATCGCGTGGGCCGTGGCGGCCGTGTCGGAGAAGAACGGCATCCGCACGTAGCCAATGCGCCCATCCGCCAGCACGGTTCCCGTGGGGGAGATACGCGGGCTCTGGCCGGTGAGGACGGCACCAGGCGACGTCAGCGAGCTGTGTCCGTCGCCGAGGTGCCGCAGGGCCGTGCGGATGGAGTGGTGCGTGTCGTCCCGGTCCTGGGCCGGACCGGCATGCGCGTGGGCCTCCGCACGGAACGCGGGCCAGTCGATCTCGTTGCGGCGCACGGAGTACGTCTGCATGAGGTTCAGCGCGCTGTCCAGGTACACCCTGGCAACGATGCTGATCTCGCTCCCGTGCGCCTGGGTGGGCATGGACTCGTCGCCCCCGCAGGCGGACAGGAGCGCCGCGAGGGCCATGCACAGGCATGCGCGCGCGCGGCTGGCGAGAGATGGGGGGAAGCTGCGCATTCTCATGCTCCGGTGGGAGGAGGGCCCGGGGCGGCGGGGCCGGAGAAATACGGACGGGCATCACAAGGTGAGCACAGGCGCGGACGCCGTCAAGGAATTCCGCCGGATGCGGACGGGGCAGCGGGCGTGCACGTGCACCCGCTGCCCCGTCTCGCATCCTCCCGCCGCGCGGAGCGCCCTACGCGATGGGTGCGACAAGGTCCTCGTACTCGGGGTGCCGGTCGATGTAGGTGCGGACGAAGGGGCACGACGGCACCACCTTCTCGCCGTCCGCGCGCGCCTTGTCCAGCACGTGCTTCACCATCCGGCTGCCGATGCCCTGGCCCTCCAGCTCCTCCGGCACCTCGGTGTGCGTCAGGTAGATCGTGCCGCCCTTGCGCTCGTAGCCCACCACGGCCGTCTTGCCGCCCACGCCCAGCTCGTACCGGCTCTGGGCCGTGTTGTCGGTCACGCCGCCGCTCTCGTCCGCCATCGCGTCCTCTCCGTTCGTCATTCCCGGTGTTCCCCGCCGCGTGCGCGGAACGTGCTGCCGATCGCCCTGCGCAACCGCCGGACCACCCCGCCGGCTTCGTCCCTGATCACGCCCCGGGCCAGATGCCCAGCAGCCGCCGCACGAGTACGATCTGCCCCACGTGGTAGGCGGTGTGGTCGGCCACCAGCAGCAGCTCGCGCAGGTACGTCTGTCCGGTGCCGCGGGGAATGCGGGCGAACAGGTCCACGCCGGGATCCGTCGCGAGGGTCTTGAGCACCTCGCGGTCCGTGCGGTAGCCGCGCAGGGTCTCGTCCCACGCGTCGTCGGACGGCGGCTCGGCGGTGGGCGGCCAGTAGTCGTCGGGCCAGCGGATCTCCTGGTAGTCCGGGTTCCGGCAGAAGTCCAGGATGTCCCACTGCGTGATGCGCAGGTGCTCCACCAGCTGCCACAGCGAGTACGGCAGCCCCTCCGCCTGCCGCCCGCGCATCTCCGGCGGGATGCCCTCCACCGCCGCGTCGAAGGTGGCGTGCGCGTCCTGCCAGTCCAGGATGGCCGCGAGCTGTACGCGCAGCGCGTCGATCTGCGTCATGATCTCAAATCCGGATACGGAGTCTTGGTTTGCCTGCGCTCGACCTCGGTCATTCCTATCGATGAGGTGAGATGCTGGCTCAAACTGACCTGCATCATCGCTCGTCTCAGATCGTCGGCCTCCCATCCATTGATGTCGCCCAATCGACCGTCCCGCCTTCATCCGAGCCTCCGGCGCGGGCAGAGTCTTACGGATCGCGATCGTGTGGATGATGTGCCATGGCTGACATCCGCCTCCGCCGCCGCGATCCGCCTGTACTGCCTCTTCGAAAAAACTAGGATGGCAAAATCAGCTTGGCTGTTCCTCAACGTTGCGGGAAGCAGGCCCCGTCTGCGACGGGGAGGCCCTCTCCCCCGCCGTCTTCGCTGCTCGTTCCTCGCGGCTCGCGGCGACCCCTCCCCCAAACTGCGGGGGAGGGGTTGTACTCAGGTCACTTTTGCTTTCCTGGGTTTTTGGGAAGGGCACGAGGGTGGCTCCACGGGGCGGATGTTCGCCGAGGCACATCATCCACCTGATCGCGATCGGTAGAAGCATGCCCTGGACGGAACCCCGTGCATCGGAGGCGTACGGTATCCACGTCGCGCCGGGGACCGCAAGCGCCGGCGACGATGGATGCGATCGGCACGTTACGCCGGGGCGCGGGCGGAATCCAGCCTTTCATTCGCGCCAGGTGCTCCACCCCGCCGAACGCCTCGCCGGGTGTGCACTGCTTGCGCCAGCGCGTGTGCACGTGCGGCTGCTCCACGTACTCCAGCCGGAATTCGTCCCGGTCCGCGTCGTAGTCGATCCGCAGCACCTCGCACTCCGTGTGGAAGGGCGTGGCTCCCGCCACCAGCAGCGTGTGCATGGAGGGGATGGCGAACAGCTGCCCCGCATGGGGCGACCGGGCGATCTGCTCGATCAAGTCCAGCATCGGCTGCGCCCACGTCCCCCCAGACCGGACGATCCCCAGGAAGCGCTCGCCGTCTCCGGCCACGGACGCGCGTTGACCGCGACCCCGCACGGGCCCGCCGTCCCGCTCACGCCGCCGTCCTCCCGCGGCGCCGCATCCACAGCGAAACGAGCGCCGCGGCCGTGATCAGCACCTCCAGGGCGAACGTCCAGTGCAGCACGAAGTTCAGGTACCACGGCTCGTGGCGTGCCGTCGGGTGCGAGAGCGCGAACTCGGCCTCGGAGGCGGGCCAGAGCCAGCGGATGCCGCCGGCCGTGGAATCCAGCACCAGGTGCAGCATCACGTTCGTGCCGAACACGGCCAGCGCCAGCCACGCCATCCGCCCCGCGCGCCGCATCGCGAGCACCAGCGCCGCCGCGCCGAGCAGAATGAGCCAGGCGCCCGGCTTGTGGGTGAGATACGCGTGGTGCACGTGCTGCTGGTCATCCACCAGGAAGAACCAGATGAGGTCGAAGTCCGGCAGCACGCTCGCCAGCAGCCCCAGCCCGATCAGCCGCCGCCGAATCTCCACGGAGACGGAGCGGCGGCGGAGCAGGGCCTGCGTCGTCAGCCAGCCGGCCGGGAGGTGGGCGATGAACACGCGGATGCGGTCGGCGGCGTGGGGCGGATCAGAACGGATCGAAGCAGTCGTAGTTGCGCTGCGCCGCGATGCGCCCGTCGCGGAAGTCCAGGAACACGGCGAAGCGCGCGCGCAGGTCGCCCCCCGGCGCCACGCTGCCGATGGGGATGGCCAGCGTCCCCGCCCACACCACCTCCAGCACCACCCGGTCGCCGTCCGCCGTCTCGGACTGGATGTCGAAGCGCTGGCCCGTGAGCACGGACTGCCCGCGCACGGCGCCCTCCAGGATGGCGGCCAGGTCGCGTCGCGCGCCGGCGGGCACCAGGCGGTTGGGGAACTCCTCCTGCACCACGTCGTCCGTGAAGAACGCCGCCAGCGCGTCGCCCGTGGCGCCGATCATCCGATACGGCAAAGTGAGCGCGGTCAGTCGCGGACGAGCCGGGTCAGCACGGCCGCCGAAAAGATTCGCGGACGGCGCCCGCGGACCTCGTGGCGGGTGGAAACGTGACGCGCCATTGCCCGTCAGCGGCGCAGGGTGCGCTCCATGTAGCCGCGGATGCGGTCGTGCGTGTCGGGCGCGGACCAGAGCGCGATCCCGGCGCGATCGTACTCCGCCGCGGCGTCCATCCGGGTGACGGTTTCCGCGCGCAGCGTCTGCTTGGTCATGCGGAACGCCTCGGGGGAGAGCCCGGCCAGCTGCAGGGCCACTTCGCGGGCGCGGGGCAGGAGCGCATCCGCATCCACCACCTCGTCCACGAGCCCCTGCGCCAGCGCCTCCCCCGGCGGCAGAGTGCGCCCCGTGTAGACCATCGCCTGCACGCGGTCCGGCGACACGGCGAAGCGCACCACCTCCAGCGCCGCGGCGGGAAAGGGCACGCCCACCACCAGCTCGGGCACGCCCACGCGCCCGTTGCCGTCCGCCATCACCCGGTAGTCCGCGGCCATCGTCATCACCCCGCCGCCCGCGATGGCGTGCCCGTTCACGGCCGCCACCACGGGCAGCGGCAGCGTGAAGAGCACCCGCACGAACTGCGAGAGCAGGGGATAGAAGCGGTCCACGTACGCCGTGCCGCCGTCCAGGATGCGGAACAGGTCCACGCCGGCGGAAAAGATGCTCCCCGTGCCCGTGATGATCACCGCCCGCGCGCCGGCGAGGTCCTCCAGCTGGCGCCCCATCGCCTCCAGCAGCTCCACGTCCAGGGCGCTGGCCTTTCCGTGCGCCAGCCGCAGGGTCAGGATGCCGTCCTCGTCCAGCTCGCGTTCGATCATCGTCAGGGTCGGAAGGGGCGGTGGATGGGATCGGCCGGTGGGGCCGGGGCGCCGTTCACTGTATGCGCGCCGGCCGGGCAAGGGCAAGCGAGGGAACGTACGATCGAAAACGCGCGCCGGATGACCTTCGGTTTCGAGAGATCGCCGCGCCGGCGTATTCACGAAGCAGCCCCTCCCCAATGCCTGAGAGGGGCCGGCGTCCGTCGCGGAGGTGTGCCCGCGCTATGCCGGCCCGCGGGGTTCGAATCGCACCTCCAGCGTTTCGCCGGGCGGCAGCGCGGCCCACGCGCCGTGCAGCCCGGATGCGCGGGTGCGCACGGCATCCAGCTGCACGTCCGTGATCGCCGGCACCGGGCCGGTTGCCGCGTGCTCCTGGAGCTGCGCGCGGAGCTCGGCCGCCGTGAGCGGCGCCGCGCCGCCCATGCGCTCGCGGTCCAGCAGCCCGGCCAGGTGCTCCACCAGCCGCGCCTCGTCGGGCAACGGGCCGCGCGCACCCTTGCCGGCCGTGTCGGCGATGTCCCATCCCGCCGCCACCAGCCCGAAAAAGCCGCTCCGGAAGCCGAGCACGGACTCCACGGCCAGGTGCGTGAGGTCGTGAAAGGGAAAGTACGCGGCGCTGCGGCCCTCGTGGCGCTGCCAGGTGCACGTTCCGTCCGCGCGGTCGCAGTGCAGCACCGCGCCGCCGTCTGCCCGCCGGGTGAGGCGCACCTGGAGCGCGGGCATCCCGCCGCTCAGCCCAGCAGTGGCGTGGCACGGCGGACGAGCTGGATGGGCACGCCCCACGGATCGCGCATCATCACCAGCCGCGAGCCGTCGGGGAGGTCCGTGGTGTCCTCCAGCATCGCGCCGGCGGCCTGCAGGCGCGTGGCCTCGGCGTCCGCGTCATCGGCCAGGAAGGCGATGTGCATCTGCATGGGATGCATGGCGGCGTAGTCGGGGACGGCGCCGGCGGGGTTGTGGTAGAACTCCAGAACGCTGGATCCGGCGGCATCGGCCAGGAAGTGGATCTCCGTGGGGCCGCCGCCGTAGCGCGCGACGCGCATTCCCAGGTGCTGCACGTACCAGGCGGCGGCCTCCACCGGCTGCGCGACGTTGAAGGCGACGTGTTCGATTCGCGTGATGGGCAACGTGACAGCCTTGGTCTCGGGTGATGTGGATCGGGTGCACCGGCAGCCTGCATGCTGGCGATGCGTGCGGCGGACGGCAAGGCACGGACAGATGCGGATCATCGCAGACAAGACCGGCACCGGCTCCGGCCGCCCGCATCGCGCGGGGCGGCTTTCCACGTATACTCGCCTGACGCCGTCCGCATCGACGGAGCCGGAAAGGCCGCCATCCGGTTACCCCGCATCCAGTTGCAGCGACGCTTTCGACTTCTGCGCGGAGAGGGTTGCGCGAAATTCGGGAGTATTTTATACTTGTCTCAGCAGCACTGCTTCCGCAGTGCGAGGGCGGATCGGCTCCCTGCTGGGAGACGGTTCGCGGACAAGGAGCCTTCGGGCTTCGTCGGTGTCCTGCCCACTGTTGAACCTGAAAAAAGGAGGTGATCTCTTGTCCATTACGACGACTGCTCGCAACCTGACCCGGGCAAGCGATCGCCGCATCGGCGCCTGAGCCGAAGCACAGAGGCGAACCTCTCCGCAAGACGCGGGTTGCCACTGCGGCATCGCGTCGGGAAGCGGCAGACTTGAAAGCACCACCGGCACCCAGTGCCGGTGGTGCTTTCTTTTGT
>DASQZE010000081.1:0-3288 GCA_035638875.1 Longimicrobium sp. | reverse complement strand
CCGCGTCCTCCGCGTCTCCGCGTGAGGCCATCTTCGATAGCAGAGTGCACAATCATCTCGAATATCCGGTATCACAACGCGGGGAGAATTCCCTGAACACACTCCGACGGAGGCGCGGCCGGCTCCTCACCGAGCGGGGGCATGGTGGCCGTCGTTCTTCCGCCTTCCGTGACGAAAAACACGCGGGCCGGCACCCTGCCGGCCCGCGTCGTCTCGTGCATCCCATCCGCCGAAATCCCCGGGCCGCGGCCGCAGGACGATCCAGCGGGACGCGCCGGGGGAACAGGCCCGTCAGCCCGTCAGCCCGTCCCGCCGGCGGACGTGCGAAAGCCGCTGAGCACCGCGCGGTTGCGCTCGTCCAGCAGCCGCTCCAGGGCGGAGGCCGCGGCGGCGGCCGCACGTTCGTCGCCCGCGAGCGCCTGGCCCACCGTGGAAAGGCACACCTCGCGCACCAGCGCCGCCTCGCGGATCAGGTTCGCCTCGCTCCACCCGATGCGCTGGCGCTGGGCCCCGTGCAGCTCGCCCACCAGGCGCTGGATGCGGCTGCCGTCGGCCAGCAGCTCGCTTGCGTCGCCGCTCGCGCTCGCCAGCACCCGCAGCGAGTTGGCCACGTCCGTCACCAGGGTGCCCAGGTGATCGGCCACGTCCACGTCCGTCATCTCGTTCGTCACGCCCAGCGCCTCGTCCGCGCGGGCCCGCCGGACGAACTCGTCCACGGTGGGAGCCACCTCACGCAGCAGCAGCTCGCCGGCGGTGGCCAGCCCGCGCCCCGCCGCCGCACGCCCGTCCGCACGTTCGGCCGCCATCTCCGTCGCCGCGTCGCGATCCGCCAGGTTCGCGGGCGCGGCGAGGACGGGCGGGGCGGCGGGGAGGCGCAGGGTAAAGGTGGCGCCGGGCCCGGCCGTGGGCGCGTCCATCGTCACGTCGCCCCCCATCAGCCGCGCCAGCCGGCGGCTGATGGGCAGCCCCAGCCCCGTGCCCCCGTGGGGCCGCGTGAGCCCCGCCGCGCCCTGGATGAACGGCTCGAAGATGCGCTCCGCGTCTTCGGCTTTGACCCCCTCGCCGCTGTCCGAGACGACGAAGAGCAGCGCCCCGGATCCATCCCCATCCGCCCCATCGCCGTCCGCCGTGCGGCAGCCCAGCCGGATGCGGCCGCCGGCGGGGGTGAACTTGATGGCGTTGGAGAGCAGGTTCACCAGGATCTGCCGCACCCGGTACTCGTCGCCGAGAAAGCGCAGTCCGCTCGCGCCGGCGGTGTCGTCCACCAGCGTCAGCAGGCGGCGCGACGCCAGCGGGCGCACGAGGGCCAGGGCGCCGCGGGCCGTCTCCGCCGCGCCGATCTCCTCGCGCGCCACGGACAGGCGTGCCGTCTCGCTGCGGGAAAAATCCAGCACGTCGCCCACCAGCCGGAGCAGGTGCCGGGAGCTTTCCTGCGCGCGCTGCACGTACACGCGCTGCGTCTCGGCCAGTGTGCCGCTCACGCCCATCTCCAGCAGCTCCAGGTAGCCGATGATGGCGTTCAGGGGCGTCTGCACCTCGTGCGTCATGGTGGAGACGAACTCGTCGCGGGTGCGGAGGGCGGCCTCGGCCGCGTCGCGCGCCTCGCGCTCGTTTTCCTGCGCCGCGGTGGCCTCTTCCAGCGCCTGCTCGACCCTCGCCAGGGCGGCATTGGCGGCATCGCGCGCTTCCACGGCCTCGGCGTGCAGGCGCGCGTTGTCCACGGCCATGGCCGCGCGGCGGGCCAGGTCCTCGGCCATCACCACGTCGATGTCGCCAAAGCGCCGGCCGTGCTCCGCCGTGATGAAGGTCATGGCGCCCAGCACCGCCCCCCGCGCCACCATGGGGACGATGACGTACGCGCGCACGCCCAGCTTGCGCAGCAGCGCCAGGTGCCCGTCGTCGTGCGCCGCGGCGGCCAGCGCGTCGTCGGGGACGTCGAACACCATCTCGGGGCGTCCCGTGCGGATGACCCGCGGCGCGCCGATCATGTCGCCGGCGCGGGGCGGATACTGCACGTGCAGATCGCGCGCGGCCTCCTGCTTGTCCGGATCGGGATGGATGACGGCGATGCGCCGCACGTCGCCGCCCTCCGCCAGCACGTCCACGATGCACCACGCGTCCAGGTACGGCAGCGACATGCCGGCCACGGTGGTGAGCGTCGATTCGTAGTCCAGGGAGTCGGCCAGGCAGCGGCTGGCCTCGGCGAGAAAGGAGAAGCGGTCGCGGCTGGCTTCGGCGGCGTCGCGGTCGCGCTCGGCGTACTTCAGCTCGCGCTCGGCGGAATCCAGCGCCGTGCCCGCGCCGCCGGGTGCGTCGGCGGGCGGGCCGGCCGCGGGATCGCCGCCGGGGGGATTGGGTAAGGTCGTTCCGTCCGCGTCGATCGTGCTCACTCCGTACGTTCCTGCGCGCTGGTGGATGCGTCCTGGCGCGCGTGGCCGCACGGCGGGATGAGCGTTGTCCGCTCAAGACCATCCCACGCAAGACCGTGTCCCCGCCGACGCACAATCCGTCGCGGAGTTTCCGTGCGGTGCGGAAAGCGGAAAACCGAATTCGCACACGGAGGGAACGGAGAACGGATCGGGTGGAGCGGATCGCGTGCGTCGTCGCCGATCTTCACCCGCACGGAGACGGCGAAATCACGCGGAGACGCGGAGGAACACTGCTGCCAAGTATGTGAGCCGATTGTGCGTTCAGCCTTAAAAAGATGGCCTCACGCGGAGACGCGGAGGGCGCGGAGAACAGATGAGAACAGTTACCAAATTCTCGGGTTGATTGTGCAATGCCGCCTCAAAGATGCCTCACACGGAGGACCCGGAGGCACAGAGGAGTGGCCTTTCCTCCGTGACCTCCGTGCCCTCCGTGTGAAACAGCAGTAAGGTAAGAATCGGGTGCACAATGGACTGTGGGATTCGGTATAACAGCGATGTGATCCCAATCCGTTGTCGTTTCCGCAGTTCTCCGGTGCGTCAGGCGAAGCCTGACCTCTCTTGTGAACTGAAAGGAGTTCACCATGTGAAATGCCTGTGACACATGTAGCCGAGCAGGCAGGGTAGCCGGGCAACCGGAGCTCTGAAGCCCTGTGCGGCGCACGGTGCGAGCCGTAGCGAAAGCGAACCCGGTTCAGCCTCGAAACGCGAAATTGAGAGCGCGGAGCCTGTCAAGGTGAGTGAGACAGTCGGCGGCTGTAATTAGCGAGCAACCTCCTCTGTGCTGGGGCGGTTGATCCAGGCTGCAGTCGGAAGGGCGGGCGGCGCGGGCACGCCTCGCACGAAACGTTCGGGGTTCGCC
>DASQZE010000080.1:0-15847 GCA_035638875.1 Longimicrobium sp. | reverse complement strand
GGAAGGTCGATGTTGGCCAGCAGCTTGACCCCGCGCCCGTCCCGCGTGACGGCGGGCAGGTGGGCAAGGAGCACGAGCTCCTGCTCCCACTCGCGGACCAGGTAGTCGCGGTGGCGGTACTCCTCCTTTTCCTGTTCCGTGGGCTCGATGACCACGCGGCCCTGGCGGCCGTCCAGGATCATCTCGTCCCCGTCGCGCAGCGTCTCCGACAGGTTGCCCAGGGAAACCACGCAGGGGATGTCCAGCGAGCGGGCCAGGATGGCGCTGTGCGACGTGCGCGTGCCCAGGTCCGTGGCGATGCCGATCACGTGCTTGGGATCCAGCTGCACGGTGACGGAGGGCGTGAGCTCGCGCGCGACCAGGATCACCTTGTCGCCCTCCACCCGCGCGGCCAGGTCCGGGTCCGGCATCCCCATCAACCGCCGCAGCACCCGCGTCTGGATGTCGGCCAGGTCCGCCAGCCGGTCCATGATCATGGGGTGCGAGCTGTGCGACAGCGCCGACTCCCACTCCAGCACGCGCAGCTCGAAGGCGCGCTCCGCCCGCAGGTGGTTCTCGCGGATGAGGCCGATGGTGCCCTGCAGCAGGTCGGCGTCCTCCAGCATGAGCACCTGCGGCTCGAAGATGCGGGCCTCCACCTCGCCCACGTTGCGGGCCGCCGTCTCCTGCACGGCGCGGATGCGCTCCTGCGCGTAGCCGCACGCCTCGCGAAAGCGGCCGATCTCGTGGTCCACCTCTTCGGCGCTGATGGTGGCACCCTGGGGCACGCGCGGCACCTCCCAGCGCAGCACGCGCGCGGGGGCGATCACGATGCCGGGGGCTGCCGGAATGCCGTCGCGGACCAGGCTCACGCGCCTACTCCTCGCCGAAGCGGTTGCGGATGAGCTCCACCAGCGCGTCCACGGCGTCGCGGGCGTCGTCGCCGTCGGCGCGGATGGCCACGGAGGAGCCGCACTCGGCCGCGAGCATCATCACCCCCATGATGCTCTTGCCGCTGACCTCCACGTCGTCCTTGCGGATGAAGACCTCGCTCGCAAAGCGGTTGGCCAGCTTTACGAACTCCGCCGCGGGACGCGCGTGCAGCCCGTACTTGTTGACGATGGTGACTTCGCTTTCGTGTTGCATCCAGTCCGTGCTCTCAGGAGTTCGATGCCAGCACCACGCCGGCCACCAGCAGCGCCGTGAGCCCCAGCGCGGCCACCCACCGCACCCGGGGTCCCAGCGCGATCCCCGCGGCCAGCGCCGCGGCACCCACCAGGGCATACGTCCAGCTCACCTGCACCCCGCCCCACCCCAGCGCCAGCACGGCCGCGAAGCCGCTCAGCACGGCCCCGGCGTCCGCCGCGCGCTCGCCCAGCCGCTCGAACGGCGCCTCGCGCAGGGCCCGCCCCACCCCCACTCCGTCGCGCAGCCCCACCCGCAGCCCCCACGTGCGCATCCACAGGTGCAGGGCGTTGTAGGCCACCAGGAACGCCGCCACGGCGATCCACCACGACACCCCCGCCAGCAGCAGCGCCACCATCAGCAGGGCGCAGGCGGGGCGCCACATGAGCCACACCAGCCGGTCGCCGATGGAGCCCAGAGAGCCCCGCACGGCGGCCTTGAAGCGGGCGATGGTCTCCGGCGGCGCGCCGTCCGCCTCCAGGCGCGCCACGGCCCCCGCCGCCACGGTGGCCAGGTACGGGTGCGCGTTGAACAATTCCGTGTGCCGCGCCACGGCTTTCCGCAGCCCGTCGGGATCCGCGCCGTACAGGTGCCGCAGCGCCGGGGCCAGCACGAACGTCAGCCCCGTGCCGATGAGCGTCTGGTAGTTCCACGACCCCTGCACGGCAAAGCTGCGCAGGAGCATGGCGCGGCGAACCGGCCTGGGGAGCGGCGTCACCGCAGCCACAGCAGCAGGCCCCCCGCGGCCGCCCCCGCCACGAACAGCGGCAACCGCCGCCGGCCGAACAGGCGCAGCGAGCTGGCCAGGGCCGCCGCGGCCGAAAGCGCCAGCGCCGGCCGCGTCCACTCCTCGCGAAAGGGGATCCATCCCAGCGTCTCCAGCAGCGTCCCCAGGATCAGCAGCCCCACCAGCGTGACCCCCACGCCCCGGACGAAGTCCAGCGCCGTGGCGCGCAGGTGCAGCCGTTCGACGGTGACGAGGTCCGCGCCCGCGGCGGGGACGGCCATGCGCACGTTCCCCCGGCGCAGCCACTCCACGGAGCGGCCGCCCACCCATCCCCACGCCAGCATGAAGACCACGGACGCGAGCAGGGCAACGGGCTGCCCCAGGTGCGAGCCGGCGTACGCCCCCGCGGCGGCCACGGCGGCGGGCCCCGCCTCGGGGTAGCGCGCGGCGCCCACGGGGAGCACGGCCAGGTGGATGGCCTCCATCAGCAGCCCCACCACGATTCCGCCCTCCGGATTCCCCGCGACCATCCCCGCCAGCCCCGCCGCGATGAGCGGCCGGCCCAGCATGAACTGCCCCACCGAGGTGGCGTCCAGGGCCAGCAGCCCGCCCAGCAGGCTCAGCAGCAGCAGGGTGAGCGCGTCGGGGATCATCGCCCGTTCAGCAGCTCCTCGAGGGGCACCCGCCGCCCTGCGGGAAGGTCGCGGGCGCTCACCAGCGCGCCTTCGGCGGCGATCTGCCGCAGCGTGTCGCGGTCGCCGTCGCTCAGGTGCAGGTAGGGCAGCACCCGCTCGCGCCCTTCGGCGTGGTGAATGCCCCCCAGGTTCACCTCGTCGCCGCGCAGCAGCCCGCCCTCGGCCAGGCGCGCGGCCGTGGCCACGTCGCGCACGAGCACGATCACGCGCCGCCCGCCGTCGCGCCACCGGGCCAGCTGGGGGCGTGCGTCGGCCACGGAGGCAAAGCTGGCCTCCATCTCGGGCGGCACGCCCAGGCAGTACAGCTCCTGCTCCCACGGGCTGGCGGCGATGTCGTCGTCCACGACGACCATCTGCTCGGCGTGCAGGGGTCCCCCCCAGCCGACCACCACCTGCCCGTGGATCAGGCGCTCGTCAACGCGAAGCAGCACGATCGGCATGCGCCGCCATCTCCCTGCACGACCCCGTGATCGCGGCCTTCCCCTTGTTCACCAGCCGGTCCACCAGCTCGGGAAGGGGAAGGTCGCGGTGAAAGACGAAATCCAGCAGCATGGGCAGGTTCACCCCGCAGACCACCGCCGTGTCGGGGCGGTCGATGGTGAGACGCCGCGCGGCGAACGCGCAGCTGCCGGACGGCATGTCGGTGAACACGATCACGGGCCCGGTGCCCGTCTGCGCGGCCACGGCCTTCTGCAGGGCCTCGGGGCCGCACCCCTCGTTGCTAACGGGGCGCAGCACGCCCTCCTCCAGCCCGGCGATCCGGCTGACGGACTGCACCAGCCCCTCGGCCAGCGTGGCGTGGCTCACCACCAGCCCCCGTACGGGCTCACTCATAATCCTCCTCCAGGTACTCCGAGACGCCGGACATGCGGTTCTGGAGCCGCTGGTTGAACAGGCGGGCGCTGTCCACGCCCGAATACTTCAGCAGGTGGTTCATGGCCACCACCTCGCAGACCACCGTGATGTTCTTACCCGGCACCAGCGGAACGGTTACCAGGGGGACGGGAACGCCCAGGATGTCCATGGCCCTGGTGTCCAGCCCCGTGCGGTCGTACACGGCGTTCTCGTCCCAGATCTCCAGTTGCACCACCACTTCCACGCGCTTCTGCTGGCGGATGGCGCGGATGCCGAACATGGTGCGCACGTCGATGATGCCCACGCCGCGGATCTCCATGTGGTGCCGCTGCAGCTCGTGCCCCTTGCCGATGAGGATCTCGTTGCCGCGCCGGGTGATCATCACCAGGTCGTCGGCCACCAGGCGATGGCCGCGCTCCACCAGGTCCAGCACCGTCTCGCTCTTGCCGATGCCGCTCTTGCCCACGAAGAGCAGCCCCACGCCGTACACGTCGGCCAGAGAGCCGTGCAGCGTGGTGCGCGGGGCGAAGCGCTCTTCCAGGAACGGCTTGATGCGCGTGTAGAACTCGGCCGTCTTGAGCGCCGTGCGGACGACGGGGGTGCCGATGGCGTTGGCCAGCTCCAGCAACGGCTCCGGCGCTTCCTGCCCCTTGGTGATGAAGATGACGGGAAGGTCGAACTCCAGAAAGGTGACGAGGGCCGCGCGGCGGCGGTCGTCGTCCAGCGACTCCAGGAAGGCGACCTCCGTCTCCCCCAGCACCTGCATGCGTTCGCTGGGAAAGCGCTCGGTATACCCCGTGAGCACCAGCCCCGGCGAGCTGATGTCGGGGGTGTTGATGGCGCGCGAAAGCCCGCGCTCGTCCGTCAGCAGCTCGAGCGCGAGCGATTCCTTCTTGGAGCGGAGCAGCTCGTCGACCGTCAAATCATCGTCCCGGGACGGGTGAACCGGTCTGGGCCGGGCATGGGCGGACAGGATAACCGTTCGGCGCCGGTTGCACCACCGGCGGCCGGGATTCGGCTCGCGGGCCCACAGCGAGGCTCGTGCCCATCGGCGGAGTTCCTGCACCGGGCGGAGGGCCTCCTCCCCCCGGCCCCCTTCCCCGCTTCGCGGGCAGGAGGGGGAGAACGTCGCGGCGGATGGCCGGGTCCGCGCCGACAGCAACCCGCCCCTCCCCCGACCCCTCCCCGCTCGTTCCTCGCGGAGAGGGGAGAACTCAGCGAGTGCACCGCCTTCGTTCCGGCGTGGCACTCGCCCGTGACGGACAGTCCGCGCAGGCGGACTTCGTGTGTCCGTTGCGGCGAATTCATTCGCTCGGCCCGGGCTTCACCGTCGGGTGAAGATCACATCGCGAGATGTCCCGCCATCCCCCACCCCGCCTGCTATCTCCCCTGCCCTGCCACGTCCGCCAGGTGCGCCTCGGTCAGATCCGCCGATCGCTCCCAGCTGAAGCCCTCGGCGAACGTGCGCGCGGCGGTGCCCAGGCGCGTGACCGCGGCGGGGTCCGCGGCGAGGGAGGCGAGCGCATCCGCCAGCTTGGCCACGTCGCCGTAGGGAACGAGCAGGCCGGTCTGGCCGTGGATGACGGACTCGCGCAGGCCGGGCGAATCGGCGCAGACGGCGGGGGTGCCGCAGGCGGCGGCCTCGATGTTCGTGATCCCCCACCCCTCCTTGGGCGAGGGGAGCACGTTCGCCCAGCACGCCCGCAGCAGCTCGCGCTTGCGCTCCTCCGTCACGAATCCCTCGAACGTCACGCGGTCGCCGATCCCCAGCGCCTGCACCTGCGCCCGCAGCCGCGGCTCCTCGTCCCCGCGGCCGGCGATGAGCAGGCGCACGTGCACGCCGCGGTCGCGCAGCACGCCGATCGCCGCGATGGCCAGGTCGATGCGCTTGTAGCGCTTCAACCGGCCCACGTACAGGAAGGTCGGTGCGGCGAGGCGGACGGGGCGCGGATCGGGGGAGAAAAAGGCGAGGTCCACGCCGTTGTGGATCACCTGGATGTCGGGCCGGCGCAGCCCGCGCTGCACCAGGTCGCCCGCCGTGCTCTCGCTGACGGCCTGCGCGGGCATCCCGCGGTACACGCGGGGGATGGGCCGCTCCAGCAGCCAGGTGGCTGCGGCGAAGGGCGCGGAGGCCTCGCGGAACGCCGTCGCGCCGAACAGGTGGTGCACCAGGAGGACGAGCGGGCGGCGCACCCAGTACGGGGTGAAGAGGGGGACCTTGTTCAGGTCCTCCACCACCACGTCCCAGGGCTGATCGGCGAGGTTCGCGCGGAAGTAGCGGGGCGCGGCCAGGGAAAAGGTGTTGCGGCCGCCGGCGCGGTGGATCTTGATGCCGCCCGTCTCGGCGCGCGGGCGGGCGCCGGGCCAGCCGGAGCAGAGGAGCGTGACCTCGTGCCCCCGCGACGCCAGCCGGCCGAAGATCTCGTGCAGGTGGATCTCGGCGCCGCCAGACTGGGGGTTGGCGAGGTCCTGCCAGTTGAGGACCAGGACCTTCACGCCCCGGTGGCTTCTCCCGGGGCGACCTTTCGCATCACGGCGTCCAGCACGCCGTTCACAAAGCGGGCGCTCTCGTGCGTGCCGTACTTTTCCGCCAGCTGCACCATCTCGCGGATCACCAGGCGCGGGGGCACGTCGTCCACGAACATCATCTCCGCCGTGCCCAGGCGCAGGATGGCGCGGTCCACCACGGCCAGGCGCTCCAGCCGCCAGTTGGTGAGCGCCTCCACGATGGTCGCGTCGATCCGCTCCACGTTGATCCCCACCAGGCGGACGAGGATCTCGGAGTAGGGACGGTTGTCCGGCGAAACGCGCAGGTTGGCGAACAGCTCGTGCAGCACGGGGACGGCCAGGTCCGGCGCCCCGCCGCGCTGCTCCCAGGCGTACAGGGCCTGCAGCGCCCAGCCGCGGGCGCGCGTGCGGTTCCTCACCGCGCCTCCTTGCCGCCCAGGCGGGCGTACAGGTCGCTCATCTCCATGGCCACCATGGCGGCGTCCCACCCCTTGTTGCCGGCCTTGGTGCCCGCGCGCTCGATGGCCTGCTCGATGGTCTCCGTCGTCAGCACGCCAAAGACGACGGGGATGTCCGTGGATGCGCCCACGGCCGCCACGCCGTTGGCCGCCGCGCCCGCCACGTACTCAAAGTGGGGGGTGGCGCCGCGGATCACGCATCCCAGCGCGATCACGGCGTCAAAGCGGCCGCTCTCCGCCAGCATGCGCAGGGGCCCGGCGATCTCCCACGCGCCGGGGACCCACACGACCTCGATGTCGTCGTCCTTGGCGCCGTGCTGCAGCAGGCAGTCGCGCGCCCCGGCCAGCAGCGCGCGGGTGATCAGGTCGTTGAAGCGGCTGATGACGATGCCGAACCGCTTGCCCTCGCCGCGAATCTGGCCGTGATGTTCGATCAACGCAGTATCCGATGGTTGCCGTGAAACCTCAGTTGCCGACCCGCACGAACGTCCCCCTCCCCCGGCCCCTCCCCCCGCAAACTGCGCGGGGAGAGAGGAGAACTTCATCATCCCCATCCAACCTCAGGTGAGGCGAGTCAAACGAAACCAGCGCAGGCGTTCAGTACTCTCGCACTTTGTCCTACGCTACCCCGCGCTCGTCCGCCAGCGGCCCATCCTGCTCGTCCATGGGATACAGGTGGCCCATGCGGTCGCGCTTGGTGCGCAGGTAGCCGCTGTTGTGCTTGTTGGGGCGCACGGCCAGCGGAAGCTGCTCCGCCACCGACAGCCCGTATCCATCCATCCCCACGATCTTCTTGGGGTTGTTGGTCAGCAGGCGAATGGACGACAGGCCCAGGTCGAGCAGGATCTGCGCCCCGATCCCGTAGTCGCGCAGGTCGGCGCGAAAGCCCAGGGCCTCGTTGGCCTCGACCGTGTCCATCCCCTCGTCCTGCAGGTTGTACGCACGCAGCTTGTGGATCAGCCCGATCCCCCGCCCCTCCTGGCGCAGGTAGACGATCACGCCGCGCCCCTCGGATTCGATCTGCTCCATGGCGCCGTCCAGCTGCTCGCCGCAGTCGCAGCGCATGCTGTGGAATACGTCGCCCGTGAGGCACTCGGAGTGCATGCGCACCATCACGCCGTCCACCCCCTCCACCTCGCCCTTGACCATGGCGACGTGCTCGTGCTGGTCTACGTCGTTGCGGTAGGCGATGATGCGCCAGTCGCCGAACGGCGTGGGGATGATGGCCTCGGCCTCGCGGTGCACCAGCCGCTCGCGCTGCAGCCGGTACGCCACGATCTGCGCGACGGTCACGAACTTCAGGTCGTGCCGCGCGGCGAACTCCTCCAGCTGCGGACGGCGCGCCATGGTGCCGTCGTCGTTCAGGATCTCGCAGATCACGCCGGCCGGGTTCAGCCCCGCCAGCCGCGCGAGGTCCACGGACGCCTCCGTCTGCCCCACACGGCGCAGCACGCCGCCCGTCCGTGCGCGCAGGGGAAACACGTGCCCGGGGCGCCGCAGGTCGCCCGGCTTGCTCTCCGGGTCCAGGCACACCTGGATGGTCTTGGCCCGGTCCCACGCGCTGATCCCCGTCGTGACGCCGTGGCGCGCGGCGGCATCCACCGAGACGGTGAACGCCGTGCTGAGCGCCTCGGTGTTGTGCTCGCTCATGGGGCGCAGGTCCAGCTCGTCCGCGCGCTCCGGCGTGATCGCCAGGCAGATGAGGCCGCGGCCGTGCGTGGCCATGAAGTTGATGATCTCCGGCGTAATGGCCGATGCCGCGCAGACTAGGTCGCCCTCGTTCTCGCGGTCTTCGTCGTCCGCCACGATCACCATCTTGCCATCGCGGATGTCCTGGATGGCGTCTTCTATCTTGTCGAACGGCATTGGGTTCGCCTCGGTTGCCGTTGAAAGTCTCAGATGAACGGATGGAACTGCCCGCGCGCCTTTAACGGGGGCGGGCTTCCACGGAACGCCCCCACCGCTCGCCAAGGCTCGCACCTCCCCCAAAAAACCCTGGGGGAGGTTGAACTGCGGGGCTCGCGCACGGAGGCGGGCCCCCTGCACCCGCGGGGCGTTCCTCCCCCCGGCCCCCTCCCCGCTCGTTCCTCGCGGAGAGGGGGAGAACTTCACCTTCCCCGACGCCCGCCATCCCGGCACGGGCCGGTGTATACACTCTCTCCCGCGCAGTTTGCGGGAGGGGGTGGACGAGCCTACGCGAGGCCGGGGGAGGGCCCCGCCCGGGGTCTCACTCGTACCCCCACGCCTTCTTTACGTGCTCCGGGCCGATGTGCCCCGTCCCCCCGCCCTGCGCCGGCGCGCCCAGCAGGCTGCGGACGAACTTGCCGATCATGTCGCCCTCCACGTTCACGCCGTCGCCCTCGCGCAGGTCGCCGATGGACGTGTGCTCCCACGTGAACGGGATGATGGACACCTGGCACACGCCCGGCGCGGGGATGGCGTTCACCGTCAGGCTGATGCCGTTCAGCGTGATGCTGCCGTGCAGCACCGTCACGCCCGCGACGACGTCGGGGAGGGTGAAGTCGATGAGCGTGAGCTCCTCGCACGGCTCGATGCGCAGCACCTTGCCCACGCCGTCCACGTGCCCCTGCACCAGGTGCCCGCCCAGCCGCGCGCCGAACGCCAGCGCCCGCTCCAGGTTCACCCGCCGCCCCGGCCGAAAGCCGCCGAACGTGGTGCGGCCCAGCGTGGTGGCGATGGCCTGCACGCTGAAGCCGTCGGGGTGGATGGCGGTCACGGTCTGGCAGGGGCCGTCGATGGCGATGCTGTCGCCCAGCGCCAACCCCTCCAGCACGCGCTCCGCCTGCACGGTGATGCTGACCCCGTTGCCCAGCGGCTCCACGGCCGTCACGACTCCGACTTCTTCTACGATCCCGGTGAACACGGCAACGGCGGCTGGTGGATACGGGTGTTGCGTTTCAGCGGCAACTTACGGCGGCGGGCGGGGGATGTGCAACGCGGACTGCAGGGAATAGGGAATAGGTAATAGGGAATAGCGGGCAACGGCGGGGAGCGGAACGGCGCGTTACCGGGGACAGGTTACAGGGGACAACTACGGATGCGATGCGATGGGGAACCGTGCCAAGTGGCAGGCATCCATCCTGAGCGGCTAAAGCCGCCGCTAGGACAGCGACAAGCCCCGCCCCAGCGGCTGCGCCGCTGTGCGAGGCTTCAGAAGATGGACGACATCGGCGGATCCACGTCAGGATTCGGCGCCGGCGTACGCGCGGATGGAGGCGATCAGCGTCTCCCGGACACGCGCATCGTCACCGATCAGCAGGACGATGTACCGCGTGAAGTCGTGATGGCCGAAGCTCGTGCACCGGACCAGGAAGTATGCGGCTTCGTCAATGGTTTCACGAGTGCGGCTCGTGGTCATCACGAACTCTGCCGGGGAGTCGAGATCCATTCGGTCCTGCGCGACGATGACTTCATCCGCCACCTCTTCCCATACTTCGGAGGCCGCCCCGCCACAAACGATGTAGCGGCACCCGCTCTCGACCAGGTCCGTGCACGGCCGCTCCTTCTGCACATCGGTCGTGCGGCACGCCGCCCAGACGAGCGCGGCATACGGCTCGCCGCCGAACGGGGGATCGAGCCCCTCACCCGGCGCCAGGACGCGGAAATGGAAGACGCGGCGGCCGTCGGATGCGATCTGCTCCATCATCGTCATGGGCAGGCGAGGGTGATGAGCGTGTCGGCGCCTAACGACTGCGTATCCAGCCGCCGCCAGCGCGCCGCATCCGCCAGCGCGGGGCTCGCGATCGCGCCGAACGGCGCGCGTCCATCCGGGCCGATGAGCACGGGGGCGTAGAACAGGTACATCCGATCGACGATGTCCGCCGCCAGCAGCGCGGAGGCGAGCACGGCGCCGCCCTCCACGAACATCGAGCGCACGCCTGCCTCCCGGACCGCGCGGAGTTGGGCGTCGAGGCCGGAGGCGGCGATGATGGTGACACCGGCATCCTCCAGCGCGCGGCGGCGATCAGCGGGTGCATCGGGCTCGCAGACGGCGAAGACGGGGATCTCGCACGCGGTGCGGGCGAGCGCGCCGTCCGGGGGCAGGCGCAGCGCGCGGTCGAAGACGATGCGCACGGGCGGGACGCGCGGCTCTACGGTGCCGCGCACGGTCAGCTGCGGGTCATCCGCGCGCGCCGTGCCGATCCCGACCGCGACGGCATCGTAGCCCGCGCGCAGGCGGTGCGTCTCGGCGCGGGCGGCCTCGCCCGTGATCCAGACGGAGCGGCCGTCGCGGTCGGCGATGCGGGCGTCGAGCGACAGGGCCAGCTTGAGGGCCACGAACGGCCGCCCGGCACCCACGGCGGAGTGCGCGTGGAAGAACGCGGCGTTCTGATCGCGGACCGCTTCCTCCTCCTCCCCGCCGAGTGCCTCGATGCCCGCCGCGCGCAGCACGTCGGCGCCGCCGGACGCGCGGGGATCGGGGTCGAAACCGCCGAACACCACGCGCCGCACACCCGCCGCGATCAGTGCATCCGTGCACGGCGGCGTCTTGCCGTGGTGGCTGCACGGCTCCAGCGACACGTACGCGGTCGCGCCGCGGGCCGCGTCTCCCGCAACGCGCAGGGCTTCGACCTCGGCGTGGGGGCGGCCGTACTCCGTGTGCCATCCCTCCCCCACGACCTGCCCGTCGTCGCGGACGATGACGCAGCCCACCATGGGGTTGGGCGCCACCCGGCCCCATCCCCGCCCCGCGAGCTCGACGGCGCGCCGCACGAACGCGCGGTCCTGCCCGGATGCCGCGTCCGTCACGTCAGGCGGCTTTCCAGGGAGAACGTCCATCGCGGCGGCGGGATCGCGCCGGCAGCGGAGAGCCCCCGGCCCCCTCCCCCGCTTCGCGGGCAGGAGGGGGAGAGCTGCGTGCGTGCACGGCCTTCGTCGCGGCGTGGCACTCGCCCGTGACGGACAGTCCCCGCAGGGGGACTTCGTGTGTTCGTTGCAGCGAATTCATTCGCCCGGCTGGATGTCGGCGGCGGCTGGATGTCGGCGCGGCCTGGGGTACCGTGCACGGGCAGGTACAGTGCGGCACATCCCCTGGGATGACAAGGCCCAGCGCAGAGGGTGGACGCGGAAAGGGCCGCCTTCCCGGGGGAAGACGGCCCTTTCCGCGGATCAATCCCGCGGCCGAAGCATCAGCCGCGCCCCGTCAGGAGATGGTGACGCCCAGCGTGTAGTTGCCCGTACCCAGGCTGTTGAAGGTGCTGGCCTCGATCACGTACACGCCGCTTACCGTGGCCGTGTAGACCAGCCGCGAGCCCACGCCCAGCGTTCCCTCGTCATCGTCGTCGTTCGCGGCGACGATGAAGCCGAGTGTCGCGTCAGCCAGGAGCACGTAGGTGTCGAGGTCGTCGCCGGAGTCCATGGTGACCGTGATCGTCTGGCCGGCCGTGAGCGACACACGGAACAGGTCCCCGTAGTAGCTCGTGCTGGGGAGGCCGTTGGCGCTGCCGTAGCTGGAGAAGCAGTCGGTGGAGGCGATCGACGACGGCAGGCTCGTCCCGTTGCCCACCACCACCGACTGGCAGACGGACACCGCGGTGGTGTAGACGCCCGAACGCGGGCCGTTGGCGGCCGTGAGTTCCGCGAACCCGCGCGACCCGCCCGCCGTGACCTGCGTGCCGCTCACGGATGCGGTTCCGGGCGCGTTGCTGCTCCAGTCGATGGGGCCGGGGAGCACCGTGCCCACGGCGTTGCGCACGGAGCCGCCCAGCGCGCGCGTCTCGCCCGGGTCCAGCGAGAGCACGTAGGGATGGCCGTCGATGTAGCCGTCGGGATACTGCACCGCCGCGGAGACCAGGACGGTGAACGAGAAGTTGGTCACGGCCGGGTCCGTGGCGAACTTCCAGCGCTTGACGGCGCTGACGGAGTTCTGGGCCAGCAACCCGGCATACTGGTAGTACGGCTGACTCGCGGCGGTAAAGGTGGCCGTGCCGTCGGGGTTGGCCACCGTGACGGGGCCCTGCGGAGACGTGGGCTCCATCGTGAAGAACACGCGCACCCCGGCGGGGTCCGCGGTCGTGCCGTTGGTGGTGCCCAGCGGCTGCGGGATCAGGTTGGTGACTGTCACGTCCAGCCCGAAGGTGTCGGGGGTCACGGTCAGGTTGCTGGACGTGAGCGTGACGTACTGGTGCTGCCCGCCCACGATCAGCCCGCGTACGCCCTCCGGCAGCGTGGGCTCGCCGCAGCGCACCGTGCGCGCCTCGGTGTCGGCGGAGCAGGTCACGGACACCTGCATGACGGACGGCCCGGGGACGTCGACGGCGACGTCCGGGCGGGTCGGGCTCGTCGTGTCGGAGCACGCGGCGAGCAGCAGCGTGGCTGCCAGCAGCGGCAGGGATCGGAAGCGATTGCTGGGATGCATGGGGCCACCGGCCAGGGTAGGAACCGCGGACTGGCAAAAGTACCGGCCCGATGCAACGACGCGCCCCCACCGGGCGCATCGCGAACGCTGCGGCCACGGCCGGTCCCCCTGGGGATCGGCCTCGGCCGCAGCGCTGCCAGTCGAATGTGTGTCCAAAGGCCAAACCCCGCAAGGGTTTGCGGGCCGGACCGCACTCCGGGTCAATCCGCCGCACGCGAAGCCCGAACCCCGCCCGCATGCGAAAAGGGCCGCCTTCCCACCGGGAAGACGGCCCTCGCCACGATCCACTTCCGCACTTCCGCACTGTCCTACAGCGAGAGCCGCGCGCCCAGGCTGCCGAACCACGTGCCCTGGCCCGGATCGAAGTCGCTCGTGCTGGGGAAGCCCTGGATAGCGTCGGCGCCCTGCATCCAGCCCACCTCGGCCACCAGCGACGCCACCAGCACCGTGAACGACGCATCCAGGAAGGCCGACCAGCGGTCGTTGTCCACGGCCACGTCGTTGAAGCGGTAGATCTCGCGCGCGCCCGCCACCACCGGCGTGCCGAACGCAAAGTTGGCGTCCGTGTCGAACTTGTCGTAGCCCACGCCGGCCGTGAGCCCCAGCCCCAGCAGGCGCTTGCTCACGGCGGCCCGGCCGCTCCAGTTGCTGAGCCCGAAGTCGATCTCGCCGAAGTCGCCGCCGCTCGCGCAGGCGCGGCGGTTGGGATCGGCCGGCGCCAGCGGGCTGGGCGTCTCCGTGCCCTCGCACACCTCGCCGAAGGTCACGTCGCCCAGGTCGCGGTACATCAGCGACACGGACACGCCGGGCGTGACGAACGACTCGCGGATGAGCCCCACGCGCGCACCGGCGCCCCACGAGAACGCGTTGTCGCCAAAGTCGTCCAGCAGCGACAGCGGCAGCACGCTCACGCTGCCCAGCAGGTCGATGGCGCCGAATCCGCCGATCATGGGCGCCAGGCTGAACCCCTGCGTGACCCCCACGGACACGTTGGCGCCCACGGCCGGCGCGGGCACGGCGAACTCCTGCGCCTCGCCGCCTTCCAGCTCGCGGATGTCCGGCAGCCGCGCGGCCACCACGTTCACCCGCCCCGTAAAGCTCACGCGGGGGATCAATCCCAGCCGCACGCCGCCGGTGCTGGCCGTGCCCAGGATGGGGTTGCCGCCGGCCATCAGGATTCCCAGCTGCGGCTGGGCCGCGTCCACCGCCTGCGCCACGATGGCGCACTCGTCCCGCGCCTGCGCGGGGACGGTTCCGCACACCGTGTTGATGTCGTTCTGCGCCGCCAGCGGGGCCGCGAACGCGCACGCGGCGGCCGCCATCGCCCAATGCTTGATCTTCATCCCGTTGCTCCGTTGTCGCTCAGCACCACGGTGCCGTCGCCGGGGACGATTTCCCCCGCGATCCATGCCTGCTCGCCGGCCGCGCCCAAATCGCGCACCACGGCGTCCGCCTCATCCGCCTGCACCACCGCCACCATCCCCACGCCCATGTTGAAGGCGCGGAACATCTCGTCGCGCTCCACCCCGCCCTCGCGCTGCAGCACGCGGAAGAGCGCGGGCACCGTCCAGCTGCGGAGGTCGAACCGCGCGCTTACCCCGTCCGGGAGGATGCGCGGCACGTTGTCCGTCAGCCCGCCGCCCGTAATGTGCGCCAGTCCGCGGATGCGCCCGGCCTCGATCAGCGGGTACAACGATCGGAGGTACGACTTGTGGACGCGCAGCAGCACGTCCGCCACGCTCCCCCCCTGCTCCGGGAACGCGTCGTCCATCCCCAGCCCCATCCGGTCGAAGACGATGCGGCGGGCCAGCGAGTAGCCGTTGGTGTGCAGTCCGCTGGAGGCCAGGGCGACGATCGCATCTCCCGCGCGGATGGCACGGCCGTCCAGCACGCGGTCCTCTTCGACGAGGCCCACGATGGTCCCCGCCAGGTCGTACTCGCCGGGGGCGTACATGTCGGGCATCTCCGCCGTCTCGCCGCCCAGCAGCGCGCAGCCGTTGGCGCGGCATCCGCGGGCCACGCCCTCCACCAGCGCCTCGACCACGCCCGGCTCCAGCTTGCCGACGCCCACGTAGTCCAGGAAGAAGAGCGGCTTTGCGCCCTGCACCAGGATGTCGTTGACGCAGTGGTTCACCAGGTCTTCGCCCACGGTGTCGTGGCGGCCGCTGGTGAACGCCACCTTGAGCTTGGTGCCCACGCCGTCGGTGGATGCGACGAGCACGGGCTGCCGCGCGTCACGCGGCACGCGGTACAGCCCGCCGAACGAGCCCAGCTCCGAGAGCGTATCCGCCGTGGCCGTGGACCGTACGAGCGCGGCCACGCCCTTCATGGCCTGGTGCGCCGCGTCGATGTCCACGCCCGCGGCGGCGTACGACAGGGGCTGCCGCTCGTCAGACACGCGCGTCCGCCAGCTCGAACATCGTCATGTCGCGGAAGTGCCGCGCGCGCTCCTCGATCTCCTCCGCCGTCAGGTCCTTGAAGCGCTCGATGGAGAACGCCTCCACGGCGAACGAGCCCAGGACGCTGCCGTAGACCACGGCGCGGCGCAGGTCGGCGTCGTCCAGCGTGCCGCACTTGGCCACGTGCGCCATGAAGCCGCCCGCGAACGCGTCGCCGGCACCCGTCGGATCGAACACCTCTTCCAGCGGATAGCCCGGCGCGAAGAACGTGGACTGCGGCGTAAAGAGAATCGCGCCGTGCTCGCCCTTCTTGATGATGAGGTAGCGCGGGCCGCGGTCCATGATCCACCGCGCCGCCTTGGACAGGTTGTGCGTCCCGGCCAGCTGGCGCGCCTCGGAGTCGTTGACCATGAGCAGGTCCACGCGCTTGAGCAGGTCCATGAGCCGCGAGCGCTTGATCTCGATCCACAGGTTCATGGTGTCGCAGGCCACGAAGCGGGGCTTGTGCACCTGGTCCAGCACCTTGATCTGCAGCTCGGGGTCGATGTTCCCCAGGAACACCCACTCCGCGTCGCGAAACTGCTCGGGGATCTTGGGCGAGAAGGCGGCGAACACGCCCAGGCGCGTCTCCAGCGTCTCGCGGCTGTTCAGGTCGTAGCTGT
>DASQZE010000079.1:0-12707 GCA_035638875.1 Longimicrobium sp. | reverse complement strand
CTCCGCGCAGGCCGGGCGGTACACCGAGGTCCGCCAGCAGGCCGGCCGCTCCATCGCGGCGGATCCCGGCAACGCGTACGGGTACTACCTGGCGGGCCAGGCCGCCCTGCAGGCGGCGGACTTCGCGGATGCCGACTCGCTGCTGCGCCGCGCCGAGGAGCTGTGCCCGGAGCTGGGCGCATACGACGTGACCGAGCTGCGCGTCAACGGCGGCGCGCGCGCGTTCGACCGGGCGCAGGCGCTGCTGCAGGCGGGCGACACCACGGGCGCCGTGGCGGGGTACGAGACGGCCATGCGGCTGGACCCCGCCCACTACCCGTCGGAGTTCTACCTGGGCCTGGTGTCGTTCGGCCGCCAGCGGACGGACGATGCGGTGCGCCACTGGCGCCGCACGGCCACCATCATCGACGCCATGCCGGCCGACTCCTCGGCCGAGGTCATGGTGAACCGGGCCAGCGCCCGCGCCAACGCCATCAACGCGCTGACCTTTGCCGCGCGGCAGTACCTGGAGCGCGAGCAGGGCGAGCCGGCCCTGGCGCTGCTCACGGAGCTCACGCGCGAGCTGCCCAACAACGCCGACGTGGCCTACAGCTACGCCCTGGCGCTCAACACGCAGCAGCGCTGGCGCGAGCTGCTTCCCGCCGCGCAGCGCGCGGTGGAGCTGGCGCCGCTGAGCTACGGCGCCATGGTGCTGCTGTACAACGGCTACGCGGGCCAGTCGCAGCAGGCCGCGGCCGCCAGCCAGAACGCGCAGGCGTCGGAGCTGGGCCGGCAGGCCGCGGCCATCCGCCAGCGCCACGACAACCTGCCCGTGCAGATCGAGGGCGTGCAGGTGGACGTGGAAGGTGCCAGCACCACCGTGCGCGGCGTGGCCGTGGGCTCGGGCAAGACGGCGCCGGTGACGGTGGAGTTCACGCTGCACGGCGCCGCTGGCCCCGTGGGCACCGGCAGCACCACCATCACCCCGCCGGCGGCGGAGCAGCAGCAGCGCTTCGAGCTCACCATCCCCAACTCGGGACAGGTGCTCGGCGTGACCTACCGCGTCACCAGCGGCGGCTGATCGCACGGCGCGGGACCGGCTGACCTGGATGACGATTGGCTGATTGGCTGATCGGGTTGGGAGGATGAGCGAAGGGGCGGGCCCAGGCGGGTCCGCCCTTTTGCGTCCCCCCACCCCCCGGCCCCCTCCCCCGGCAAACTGCCCCGGGACGGGGAGAACTGCCTTCGTGGACCATGGCGGGCATCCGGCGACGCCCCCACCCGCTCCATTCCTCGCGACCTCCCCCAATCCTGGGGGAGGTTGGTCATTCCGCCATGAAGTCTGTGCCGGCGTGGCGCTCGCCCGTGCCGGACAGTCCGCGCAGGCGGACTTCGTGTCCTTGTTGCGGCGAATTCATTCGCTCTGCCCTGGCGTGGAGTCGGGTCCTTTCAGCCCCGCCACGCGCGCGGCTACCCCCGTCCGCGCCGCGTGCCCGGTGCGCTTCTTGCTTTTTGCCGCGCGGCAGACGATGCTACGCCGCTGCCGCACACCGTGTGGCCGCGCGGCGCCCTACCTCTGGAGACCCGATCCTTGTCCGTCGAAACCCCCGAAGTCCTGGAAGCTTCAACCACGTGTTCCCGCTGCGGTGCCCAGTACGCCGGGGGCGACGCGTGCCCCTCGTGCGGGCTGATGCTGGCCCCGGCGCCGTGCGACGACGATCCCGGCACGCAGACGCGCTTTCGCTGCGTGCTGTGCGGCCGCACCGTCTGCGGCCAGGAGCCGTCCGGCACGCGCGCCGCGCTGTGCTCCATGCACGCCTCCGTCCCCATGGTGGGCGGATGGGCGCAGGTGTACAGCACGGGCGACAGCATCGAAGCCGGGCTCATCGTGCAGAACCTGCAGGCCGAAGGCGTGGACGCGCAGGTCTACGACCAGAAGGACGACAACGCCTTTCCCGTGGACCTGGGCGAGCTCGCCGTCGTGCGCGTGCTGGTGCCGGTGTGGCAGTTCGAGGATGCGTTCGAGCTGGTGAACGCCTACTCCGACGGCGCCGGCGAGGTGTCGTTCGCCTGCCCGTCCTGCGGCGAGGTGTACGAGCCCGGGCAGACGCAGTGCGGCAACTGCGGCGCAAGCCTCGTGGAAAGTGCGTGAGTGCGGAAGTGCGTTAGTGCGGGAGTAAGAGCCCGGCGGCGTTGACGGGTCTGCGCGCGCCGGGCATATTCGCCGGTGGCGTGCGGCAGGGGATGGGGCGGGCGAAGGTCCCGCGCGGCGAGCGGCCGCCGGCGCAGCCGGGGCCGCTCGCCGCGTTCGGCGCAGGAGCGCCGCCGTTCGATCCAGGGGGCAGATGCAGGCGGAGCGCCGTCGCTGCGCGACGGCGAGCCCTCTCCCCCGGCCGCCTTTCGCTCGTTCCTCGCGACGGCGGCCGACCCCTCCCCCAACTTCGGGGGAGGGGTTGGGCAGGGGACGGTTGGCACGCCCTGGCGAGCCGTCGCGTGAGGGATGCGCGCCCGCAGGGCCGAGAGCCCGGAGCGGCGGGGCAACAGCAGTATCGTTGCCTACGGCGCGCGCAGCCCGACCCGGAGCGCAGCGGAGGGGCACGCCCAAAGCCTGTTGTTCCAAGTACCTAGTGCCAAGTGTTCAGTCGCTTGCACCGGACACATCATCATAGCAAGGCAGCGATTCCGTGAAGCTCCCAGTGGTGGCCGTCGTGGGACGGCCGAACGTCGGCAAGTCCACCTTCTTCAACCGGGTCCTGGGCGAGCGCATCGCCATCGTGGAGGACCGGCCGGGCGTGACGCGCGACCGGAACTACGCCCGCGCGGAGTGGAACGGCCGCGAGTTCTACCTCGTCGACACCGGCGGCATGGTGGAGAACTCCGACCAGCCCATGGACCGGCTGATCCGCGCCCAGGTGCTCACCGCCATCGGCGAGGCGGACGTGCTGGTGCTGCTGGTGGACGGCAAGTCCGGCCCCCACCCCCTGGACTACGCAGTCGCCGAGCACCTGCGCAAGACGCAGAAGCCCGCCGTGCTGCTGGTGAACAAGATGGACAACCTGGGCGCCGATACGGCCGTGGCCCACCACGATTTCTGGGACCTGGGCCTGGGCGAGCCGCAGCCAGTCTCGTCGCTTTCCGGCAAGGGGAGCGGCGACGTGCTGGACCAGATCGTCTGGGCGCTGCCGGAAGGGATGGAGGAAGAAGAAGAGGCGCTGCGGGTAGCCGTCATCGGCCGGCCCAACGTGGGCAAGTCGTCGTTCGTGAACCGGCTGCTGGGCGAGGAGCGGCTCGTCGTATCCGATGTCGCCGGGACCACGCGCGACGCCATCGACACGCCCATGAAGTACAAGGGGCGCACGCTGATGTTCGTCGACACGGCGGGGCTGCGCCGGCAGAGCAAGATCGACGCGGGGGTGGAGTTCTACAGCTCCATCCGCACGGAGCGCGCGATCGACCGCGCCGACGTGTGCGTGCTGATGATCGACGCCACGGAGCCCATTGCCGTGCAGGACCTGAAAATCGCCGAAAAGGCGTGGGACAACGGCAAGGGCCTCATCATCGTGGCCAACAAGTGGGACCTGGTGGAAAAGGAGACGATGACGTCGCGGCGCTACGAGGAGGAGATCCAGAAGCGCGCGCCGTACCTGAACTGGGTGCCCATCCTCTTCACCTCCGTAAAGACGGGCCAGCGGGTGAACGGCGCGCTGGAGCTCATCCTGAAGGTGCAGGAGCAGCGCCAGCGCCGCGTATCCACGCACGAGGTGAACGACGTGCTGCGCGCGCTCGTGGGCCGCACCAAGCCGCCGTCGTTCGCCGGCCACTCCGTCAAGTTCCTGTACGGCACGCAGGTGGCCACGGAGCCGCCCACCTTCGTCCTCTGGGTCAGCATCCCCGAAGGCGTGACGGAGTCGTACGGGCGCTACCTGATGAACGGCTTCCGCGCCGCGTGGGGGTTCACGGGCGCGCCGCTCGTGATCCGCTACCGCCGCCGTGAGGACACGGAAGCCCGCCGCCCGCGCCAGGGCAAGCCGCACGCGCCCACGGCGGAGGAGGATGACGACGACGTGCAGGTGCAGTACGTGCGCGGCGATGGGCCGGACGATGGGCCCGACGAGTTCGACGGGGAGGACTTTGACGGCGAGGGGTTCGAGGACTGGGAGGACGACGACCTGGACGAGGCGGAGGACGGGAAGTGAGCCCCTGGCTCCTGGTCGTCGCGGCCTACCTGATCGGCGCCATCCCGGCGAGCTACATCGCGGGGCGGATGGCGAAGGGGATCGACCTGCGCGAGCACGGCAGCGGCAATCTGGGCGCCACCAACACCTTTCGCGTGCTGGGGGCGAAGGTTGCCGCGCCCGTGATGGTGTTCGACATCCTCAAGGGCACCTTTCCCGTGGTCGCCTTTGCCCGCTGGGACGCGGCACAGGCGGATGCGCGCTGGGCGCTGGCGTACGGCGCGGCGGCCATCGTGGGCCACGTGTTCTCGGTCTACATGCGCTTCAAGGGCGGCAAGGGCGTGGCGACCAGCGCGGGGGTCTTCCTGGGGCTGGCCCCGGTGGCGCTGGGCGTGGGCGTGGCCGTGTGGCTGATCGTGCTCACGCTGGGACGGATGGTGTCTGCCGCCTCCATCCTGGCGGCGCTGACCGTGGGGGGGATGCTGCTGCTGACGCCGGTGCGGCTGGAGGAGGCGCGGTACCTGGGGTTCGCCGTGGCGGCGTTCGTGATCTTTGCGCACCGCAGCAACATCGCGCGCATCCTGAACGGGACGGAGCCGCGGTTCGGCAAGGGGAAGGAGCCGCAGGCCACGGTGGCGGCCGCGGCGGTGACGGCGGACGCGGAGAAGCCGGAATGACGCAGCGCGTGGCGGTGATCGGGGCGGGGAGCTGGGGAACGGCGCTGGCCAACCTGCTGGCGGCCAAGGGGACGGAGACGGTCGTCTGGAGCTACGAGGCGGACGTGGCGGACGACATCAACCACGCCCACGCCAACGGCAAGTACCTGGACGGCATCGCGCTGGACGGGCGGCTGCGCGCCACGACGGACATGGCGGAGTCGCTGCGGGGCGCGGACCTGGTGCTCTCCGTGTCGCCGTCGCACGTGGTCCGCCAGGTGATGGGGCAGGCGGCGGGGCACATCGAGCCGGGCGCCATCGTGGTCAGCGCCAGCAAGGGGATCGAGAACGAGTCGCTCAAGACGATGGATGCGGTGCTGGCGGACGTGCTGCCGGCGGAGCTGGCGCGGACGTCGTGCTACCTCTCTGGCCCCAGCTTCGCGCGCGAGGTGGGGCTGCAGTATCCCACAGCCGTGACCATGGCCTCGCACGACGAGGCGTCGGCCGTGCGGGCGCAGCAGGCGTTCCAGACGCCGTACTTTCGCGTGTACACCACGCAGGACGTGCGCGGGGTGGAGCTGGGCGGCAGCGTGAAGAACGTGATCGCCATCGCGGCGGGCGTGGTGGAGGGGCTGGGCTTCGGCTTCAACACGCAGGCGGCGCTCATCACCCGCGGGCTCGCCGAGATCATGCGGCTGGGCGCGGCGCTGGGCGCGGACCCGCGCACGCTGGCCGGGCTGGCGGGGATCGGAGACCTGATCCTGACATCCATGGGCGGGCTGAGCCGCAACCGCACGGTGGGCGTGGAGCTGGGCAAGGGACGGAAGCTGGACGACATCCTCGCCGGGATGGTGATGGTGGCCGAGGGCGTGCGCACGGCCCGCTCGGCGCACGACCTGGCGCTGCAGCAGGGCGTGGAGATGCCGATCGTGGACACCGTCTACGCGATGCTCTTCGAGGGGCTGGATGCCCGCGCCGCCGTGGAGCAGCTGATGCTGCGCGAGCCCAAGGCGGAGACGTGGGGGTGAACGGCGAGTGCGAAAGTGCGAAAGTGCGAGAGTGCGAAAGTAGGACGCCGCGCTCTCGGGGCCTCGTCGTGTCCGGATGGATGGATGGGGTCGGGAGGCAGGCGGGGTTCGGGCACGAGGCGAGGTCCGGGTGGGCGGCGGCGGCCGGGCCGGGAGCGCGGTGGACAACGGGAGCGCGGTGGACAACGGGAGCGATTGAGCTCGCGGCTGCAGCGTCACACTGTCCGCCTGCGCGGACATCACCCCGCCGGGGGCAGTCTCTCTGCACCGTATTCGCGCTTGCCACCCTGGGGGAGCGCGCGGCCGGCACCCGCCCGTCACACGGACCTTTGCGTGCGACCGAAGGATCTCCTCGGCCGCGGCAGGGGCGACGCATCGGGGCCGGGACGTGGCGATGAAGCGGCCGCAGCGGGAGTTCTATTCCATCGGCGAGGTGTGCGAGCTGTTCGACGTGAAGCCGCACGTGCTGCGCTACTGGGAGACGCAGTTCCCCGCGCTGTCGCCGCCCAAGAACCGCGCGGGCAACCGCGTGTATCGCGCACGGGACCTGGAGCTGATCGCGCTCATCCGCCACCTGGTGCACGACGAGCGCTACACGCTGGAAGGCGCCCGCAAGCGCATTGACGAGCTGCGCCAGGAGGGCGCCGCCGCGGAGATGGCTTCCAGCGCGCTGGAGCGGTCGTTCGTGCGCTCGCTGCGCAACGAGCTGGAGGGGATCCTGGAACTCCTCGCGCCGCCGGGGTGAGGGGACGGCGGGACGACGGATCGACGGGGATCGGCGGATGAGCGGAGTCCCGTCCCCGGCGATTGAAATCGCGGCACCGAAAACGTGATGTCGGCCTTCGCCGACGGATCCGTGCGGGCGAGTGCCGGGCCAGTGGCGGAGGTCCGGCGGAGGGTCCGGCGCGGTCGGGGGTGTGCAGCGAGGCACAGGCATCGAGCCGCCCGGCGAATGAATTCGCGGCAATGACTTCGCGATGTCGGCCTTCGCCGACAGGTCCGGTGCGGGCGAGTGCCGGGGCTGGTCGTGGAGATCCAGTGGACGGCGTAAAACGCCGTTTTGCAGTTGAAGCCTCGCGCAGTTTGCGAGGCTTTCCGCTGTTGTTGCGGCGGCTTCAGCCGCTCCACCTCGATCTCCGCCACCCCTCGCACGCCCCATCCGCACCGGACCCCCTTTCGCACTTTCGCACTTTCGCACTATGAAGTTAGGCGTCGTCGGCACGTTCGTCTGGGACACCATCTGGACTCTCGCCGACGTGCAGGCCGGGCGGCCGTTCGAGACGTGGGGCGGGGTGGCGTACTCGCTCGCGGGCGCGGCGGCGGCACGGCCGGACGGGTGGGAGATCGTGCCCATCGTCAAGGTGGGCGGCGACCTGGCGGACGAGGCGCACCGCTTCATGGCCGGCCTGCCGGGCGTCGCACCCGGCGCGGGCGTGCTCGTGGTGCCGGAGCCGAACAACCGCGTGGAACTGCGCTACACGGACGAGATCCGGCGCGGCGAGCGGCTGACGGGCGGGGTGACGGCGTGGGAGTGGGACGAGCTGGCGCCGCGGCTCGAAGGACTCGACGCGCTGTACGTCAACTTCCTCTCCGGCTTCGAGATGGGGCTGGAGACGGCGGAGCGGGTGCGCGCGTCCTTTGCCGGGCCGATGTACGCGGACCTTCATTCGCTCTTCCTGGGCTGCCCCGGCGCGGGCGTCCGCGCGCGGCGCAGCCTGCCGGAGTGGGAGCGCTGGGCCGCGTGCTTCCACGCCGTGCAGCTGAACGAGGACGAGCTGGAGATGCTCGCGGGCGATGCGGGTCTGCCCGTGGGCATGCGCGCTGCCGGACTGCTGGAGCACGGGCCCGGCCTCGTCGTTGTCACGCAGGGCGGCGCGGGGGCGACGGCCGTGTCGCATCCCGGCTTTCCGGACGACCCGCGCGCCTGGCCCGCGTGGCGCCCGCATTCGCCGGTGCATCGCGCCGCATCCATCCCCCCGGAGCAGGCCCATCTCCCCGGCGACCCCACCGGCGCGGGCGACGTGTGGGGCGTGACGTTCTTCTGCGGACTGCTCGACGGCCTGCCGGTGGAAGATGCCATCCGCCGCGCGCATCGCTTGGCCGGCCGCAAGCTCGGCATCCGCGGCGCGACGGACCTGTACGCGCACCTGCGGGATTCCGACGGGGCGGCGTAGGCCCCGCGCGTTCGATAATCCGGGCGGGGGCAGACGATGTGATCCGATGGCCGGGTTCGCGACGGAGCGGCTGAAGCCGCCGCAACAAAAGCGGAAAGCCTCACGAACTGCGTGAGGCTTCACCTGCTCGCGCGGGCGGAGCCCCGGCGCGAGGGCGGGGAGAGGCGAGCAGGGCCAGGCGGACGGGCAGACAAAAGAGGTCCGAAGCGGGTATCCGTCCTGAGCGGCTAAAGCCGCCGCTGGGAAAGCGGTAAGCCCCGCCCCGGCCGCTGGCGCGTCCGTGCGGGGCTTCAACTGCGTGAACTGCGCCCGGTGCACACCGGCCGCCGGTGCACGAGCAGTCCGCGCAGGCGGACTTCGCGATTTTCCAGCGGCGAATTCATTCGCTCCTGGCCCGGCGGACTGTGCTCCGGTGCACCCGGGCCGCCGGTGCACGAGCTGTCGGCGAAGGCCGACATTGCGGGTTCATTGCCGCGAATTCATTCGCCGGGGGCACGATGCCGGCCCCATGGGCAGGCACCCGATCGCTCCGGACCGGCCGATGCCCGCCGCGGTGCACTCCCTCTGAATGCGGCACGAACTGTCGGCGAAGGCCGACATCGCGGGTTCATTGCCGCGAATTCATTCGCCGGGGGCGCGGTGCTGGCCCATCGCCGAACCCCCGACCGCTCCGGACCGGCCGATGCCCGCGCCGGTGCACTCTCCCCGAATGCGGCACGAGCCGTCGGCGAAGGCCGACATCACGTTTTCGGTGCCGCGATTTCAATCGACCGGGCTCGGAGCCGGCCCCTGTCGACGGACATTCCGCACGGCCAGGATCGTCTTCCAGGCGAAGGTCATGCATGGGCGAGGAGATCCTTCGGTCGGCGCCATGGATCTGGTACGGAAATAGGCCCCGCGGCGCCTCCCTCAGGAAATCAAGGCAGGGTGTACTCATCCTGACACCTCATCGCGGACGGACGGCGGTGGGGTGCGGGTGCACTTTCACGGCAGGGCGGCGGATGGTATCTTGCCGCATGCATACGCCCCCAAGCCGCGCCCGATGACCCGCGTTGTCGCCGTACCTCCCACGCTGGACTCCGACGCGTTCGACGCGCTGATCGCCGAGGCCTCGCAGGCGGGCGACGAGCGCGTGCTGTTCGACGCGCGGCACGTTCGCTTCGCCGACCCGTACGGCATGACGGGGCTGCTGGCCCTGGGCGAGCGCTTTACGCGCGACGGGGTGCCGCCCATCCTGCAGTTTCCGCAAGCGACGGACGTCGCGGGGTACTTTACGCGGATGGGCTTCGTGGCCGCGGCGGAGGGCGTCTTCGAGATGCACGACGCCCCGCGCGCACGCCCCGGCGAAAGCTCGGTGCTGCTCCCCATCACCGTCATCCACTCGTCGGACGACGTGCACGGGGTCATCGAGCAGCTCAACGAGCACCGCATCGGCAAGCTGCTCTCGGAGCAGCTGGGCTACTCGCCCGCGGACAGCATGGCCTTCAGCATGCTGCTGAGCGAGGTGTCGCAGAACATCATCGAGCACGCCGACGCGCCCGGCTGGGTGGGCATCCAGACGTACCGCCGCTGGCGCCGCATCGACAAGCGCGTGGTGGTGATCGCCGTCGTCGACCTGGGCGTGGGCTTTCGCGGCTCGCTGCAAAAGGAGCACTCGGGCCGCTTCGGCGACCGGTGGAGCGACTCGACGGCGCTGGAGGCGGCGTTCATCCACGGGGTCACGCGCTTTCGCGACCCGGGCCGCGGCCAGGGACTGAAGCAGATCCGCAAGCGGGTGCTGCGGTGGGGGGGCAAGATCTCCATCCGCAGCGGCACCGCCCGCATTGCCGACGTGCCGGACTGGGACGACGGCGATCCCATGCAGACGGAGCTGGCGGACTTTCCCGGGGCGCAGATCCTGATCGTGCTGCCGGCCCGCGATCCTGCTCCGCCGGCGGAGCCCGCGCCGCCCGCCCGCGGCGCGCGCCCCGGCATCCGGCGCTAGACGGACGGACGAGGAGACGGGACGGACCCTGATTCCGCGGAAGATCGGCTTCCGCACTCACGCACTACCGCACGGACGCACTTATGTCGACCATCACCTTCAACACCAACAAGGGCTCCTTCTCGGCGGAGCTCTACCCCAACGAGGCGCCCATCGCCGCGGAGAGCTTTGCGAAGCTGGTGAAGGACGGCTTCTACGACGGCATCATCTTCCATCGCGTGATCCCGGAGTTCGTGGTGCAGGGCGGCGACCCCATCACCAAGGGCCCCAAGGGGCTGGGCGAGCGCGGCGTGGGCTCCGGCGGGCCGGGGTACCAGATCAAGTGCGAGACGGCGGGCAACCCGCACAAGCACGAGATCGGATCGCTGTCCATGGCCCACGCGGGCAAGGACACGGGCGGCAGCCAGTTCTTCATCGTGCTCAGCGAGCAGAACACCCGCCACCTGAACGGCGTGCACACCGTCTTCGGCAAGGTGACCGAGGGGATGGACGTGGTGCGCCAGCTCACCGCCGGCGACAAGATGGAGTCGGTCGTGGTGAACGAGGGCGGCGCGGCCTGACCCGATGCTGCACGGGCGCAGGGTCGCTCCGCTCCCCATCGACCTGTCGCACGCGGCACGGCGATCGGTGACGTCGCTCTTCAGCAACCTGGTGACGCGCCCCACGGGGCGCGCCATCCGCACGGGCGTGGAGAGCCAGATCGCCGAGATGGAGAGCGAGCCCCAGGTCACCCTGAGCATCCTGGACTTCAGCCAGGTGCGGGTGCTGGACTACTCGTGCGCGGACGAGATCGTCGCCAAGCTGCTGCTTCGCTACCTGGGCGACGAGCGGCCGGCCGAGGCGTTCTTCATGGTGCGCAACGTACAGGAGCACCACGTAGAGGCCATCGAGGCCGTGCTGGAGCGCTACGAGCTGCTGCTGGTGGCCATCCATGACGGCGGCGGCACGGAGCTGCTGGGCGTGCTGGACGACGACCAGCGCGAGGTGTGGTACGCGCTGGCCACCCGCGGCCGCGCCACCCGCACGGAGCTGGCCGCCGACACGGGGCTGCCGCGCGAGACGGTGACGGCGGTGCTGGCCCATTTCTACCTGAAGCGGGTGGCGGCGGTGCACGTGGATGGAAGCGTGTCGCCGCTTTCCGCGTTCCTGCAGGAGTAGAGTCCTTGATGCAGCATTCAAGCGCCGGCCCCTCCACGCGCGCCATCCACGCCGGCGCCCCGCGCGCCGGGGTGGGCGACCCCGTGGTGATGCCGATCGTCCCCAGCACCACCTTCATCGGCGATCCGTCGGGCGAGGGCGAGGTGCTGTACACGCGCTACGGCAACGGACCCAACCAGCAGGTGGTGGAGCGGCGCCTGGCCTCGATGGACGGCGCTGAGGACGCGGTGCTGACGGCCAGCGGCATGTCGGCCATGGCGTGCGCGCTGCTGTCGGTGCTGCAGGCAGGGGACCACGTGGTGGCCACGGACGCCATCTACGGCGGAACGAGCGCCCTGCTGCGCGACGAGCTGTCGCGGCTGGGGATCGAGACGACGTTCACGAGCCTGTTCGCGGCGGACTGGACGGACGCGCTGCGTCCCAACACCCGCGTGGTGCTGGGCGAGACGCCGTCCAATCCGCTGCTGCGCGTGCTGGACCTGCGCCCGGTGGCGGACGCGGCGGACGCGCACGGCGCCGTGGTCATCGTGGACGGCACGTTCGCCTCGCCCCTGAACTACCGCGCGCTGGAGCACGGCGCCGACATCGTGATGCACAGCGCGACCAAGTACCTGGGCGGCCACAGCGACGTGACGGCCGGCGTGCTGTGCGGCAGCGCGGAGCGCATCGCGCACGTGCGCAAGCGGGCGCGCATCTGGGGGCCCGTGCTGGACCCGCACGGCGTGTGGCTGCTGGAGCGGGGGATCAAGACGCTGTCGCTGCGGATGGAGCGCCACAACCGCAACGGGCTAGAGGTCGCGCGCTGGGCCCAGACGCGGCCCGAGGTGGCGCAGGTGTTCTATCCCGGCCTGCCGTCGCACCCGGACCACGCAACGGCCGCGCGGGTGCTGGACGGCTTCGGCGGGATGGTGGGGATCGAGCTGGCGGGCGGGGGCGAGGCGGCGGCGCGGTTCATGGGGGCGCTGCGGCTGGCCAAGCTGGCGCCCAGCCTGGGCGGGGTGGAGACGCTGGTGAGCGAGCCGCGCCACACGTCGCACTCGCTGATGACACCGGAACTGCGTGCGGCGGCCGGCATTCGCGACGGCTTCATCCGCGTGTCCCTCGGCATCGAGGACGCGGAAGACATCATCGCCGACTTCGACCAGGCCCTGCGCGCCGCCGGCACGGGCCGCGAGCAGCGTGAAGCCGCGGACTGACGGACGCGTCCGCCGGATGACGTACGAGAACCCTCCCCCGCGTCCTCGGGGGAGGGTTCTCTGCGCCGCCCGTCAGGGTGATTCTGGCATGCCCCGGTTGTTTTCCTGAGGAAGGCGCCGCCGGTTCCATCCCGTGCCGCGAGCCCTGGCGCCGAGCGAAGGATCTACTCGCCCGTGCCCGGTCCCGGCCTCCGCGACCGGATCCTGCTCCCGACAGACTGCGGAAACTCGTCCACAACCCGCCGATCAGGGTTCCGGCGTAACGAAGCGGCTGCTCATCCACCCCAGCCGGTCCATCCGTATCCCCTCGCCGTTTGCCTCCGAGAACTGCGCGTCCACGGGGGGCGTGCGGCCGTC
>DASQZE010000078.1:0-2497 GCA_035638875.1 Longimicrobium sp. | reverse complement strand
CCAGCACGTCGCCCACGTCCGCGTGGTAGCCGATGAAGTGCACCCGCTCCGCCAGTCCGCCCGCCGCCGCCTGCTCGCGCAGGTCGTGCTCGCACGGTCCCTCGCCGGCGATCAGGCAGTGCACGTCCCCCGGCAGCCGCATGAGCGCGTCCAGCAGCCGGTCGAGCCGCTTCTGCGTCGCGAGCCGCGCCACTGCGCCCACGACGAGCGCGTCCGGAGCGATGCCCAGCGAACCGCGTAGCGCCCCCGGCGGCAGGCGGCGGACGGGCGGGTGCACGGCGTTGGGGATGACGGACACGCGCGCCGGCCCGTATCCCGGCAGTGCCTCGTACGCCGGCCCCAGCCGCTCCGCCACCACGACCACGTGGTCCACCAGCCGGCGGAACGCGAAGCGGTACTTTGCGTTGCGCGGCACGTCCGACTGCAGCCCCACGCGCACGACGATGCGCGGCACGCCCGCCATCCGCCCCGCGAGCCCCGCCAGCCACACCTTCTTGAACATGCCGACGAGCAGCACGTCCGGCCGCAGCGTCCGCAGCCGCCTCGCCAGGCGCACTGCGTGGTGCAGCGACACGTCTCCGCCCAGCGGCAGGATCTCCGCCGGAATGCCGAGGACCGCCGCCGGCTCCGCGACGACGGGGTCGTTGCACAGCAGCAGCACGCGGTGTCCGCGCGCCTGCAGGCCGGCGAGCAGCTGCGTCACCGCCCGCTCCGCTCCGCCCCACACCCGGGCGCCCACGTGCGCGACTATGAACATGTAACGGCAGTGCGAAAGTGCGAAGTGCGAAAGTGCGAGAGTCAACCCACGTCGGCACGGGCTCCGGTCGCGAGAGCCGTTACTTTCGCACTCCCGCACTTTCGCACTTTCGCACTTTCGCACTTTTGTCCTACTTGCCGAAGAACTCCAGGATCGTCTGCGCCACGTGGCCCAGCTGCGCGGGCATCAGCTCCGGGAACACGGGGAGCGACAGCACCTCGCGGCAGGCCCGCTCCGACTCGGGGAACTGGCCTTCGCGGCAGCCCAGGTACGCAAAGCACTCCTGCAGGTGCAGCGGCACGGGATAGTACACCCCCGAGCCGATCCCCGCCGCCTTCAGGTGCTCCGCGAGCGCGTCGCGCCGCCCGTCCAGCACGCGGATTGTGTACTGGTTGAAGATGGACTCGTTGTCCGGCTTCACCGGCGGCGTCACGATGCCGTCCACCCCCTGCAGCGCCCCGTCGTAGAACGCGGCGTGGTTGCGGCGGGCGTTGCTCCAGCCGCGCAGGTGCGGCAGCTTGGCAGACAGCACGGCCGCCTGCAGCGAGTCCAGCCGCGAGTTGTAGCCCACCTCCTCGTGGTGGTACATCTGCCGCCCGCCGTGCACCCGCAGCTTGCGGAGCCGCTCCGCCGTGGCTGCGTCGTTCGTGACCGTCATCCCCGCGTCGCCGAACGCGCCCAGGTTCTTGGTGGGGAAGAACGAGAACGAGCACGCGTCGCCCAGCGTCCCCGTGGTGATCCACTGCCCGTCCGCCGTCCGCTGCCGCGCACCGATGGCCTGCGCCGCATCCTCCAGCACCTTGATGCCGCGCCCGTCGCCCAGCGCGCGGAACGCCGTCATGTCCGCCATCTGCCCGAACAGGTGCACGGGCATGACGACCTTCGTACGTGCCGTGACCGCCACGTCCGCCGCGGCCGGGTCCAGGTTGAACGTGTCCGGCGCGATGTCGGCGAAGACGGGCCGCGCGCCCACGTTGTGGATGGCCCCCGCCGTCGCGAAGAAGGTGAACGGCGACGTGACCACCTCGTCCCCCGGCCCGCAGTCGAAGGCGCGCAGGGCCAGCAGGATGGCGTCCGTGCCGCTGGCGCAGCCCACCGCGTGCCCCACGGGCAGGTATTCCTCGATCTCCCGCTCGAAGCGGTCCACGACCGGGCCCAGGATGAAGCGCTGCTCCTCGATGACCGGCGTGATGGCCTCCATCACCGCGGGGCCCGTCAGGCGGTGCTGCAGCGTCAGGTCCAGCAGGGGTACGTGCATCTATCCGTCACCGTGTGGTGGTTTCTCGATTTCGGGAACTGCGGCTGCGAACTGCACGAACTGCAACGACCGAAGCGGGCTCTCTGCACCGGCGGGGCGCCCCTCCCCCCGACCCCCTCCCCGCTCGTTCCTCGCGGAGAGGGGGAGAACTTCATCACGCGAGGCAGGCGTCCAGCACGGGCTGAGAGCCCCCTCCCCCCGGCCCCCTCCCCCGCTTCGCGGAGGGAGGGGGAGAACTGCGAACTCGGCGGAAGCCCGCCTTGGTGCACGGGCTGGGGTGTATACCCTCTCCCACGCAGTTTGTGGGAGAGGGTGGCGAGGAACGAGCCGGGTGAGGGCCCTGGGGGTGAGGCCCGCCCTGCCTCGATTCCCATCCTCCCGCACTCCCGCACTGCCTTACCGCACTTCCGCACTTCCGCACTTCCGCACTTCCGCACTTCCGCACTTCCGCACTTCCGCACTAACGCACTAACGCACTTTCC
>DASQZE010000077.1:0-5156 GCA_035638875.1 Longimicrobium sp. | reverse complement strand
AGCGGATGCGCACCAGCTCCGTCGGCGGCATCCTGGCGGACGCCAACTCCGCGAAGGCCGACAGCATGCACGGCTGGTACCTGGTGATGGCGACGATCGGCCGCGACAGCGTTTACAAGGGCGCGGAAGAGGTGGCGAGCTGGTACACGCGCAACCTGTACATATTCGCCAACATCGCCCGCGTGGCGACGCCCGGCGAGCGCGTGCTGGTGATCATGGGCAGCGGCCACGGCACCCTGCTGCGGCAGTTCATCGACGAATCGCCGGACCTGGAGCTGGTGTCGGCGGAGCCGTACCTGGCGCGGTTTACGGGGCCCGGCGCGCGCTGACGAGGCGGAGCGGGAGAACTGCGGATTACAGGGGACAGGGGACAGGTTACAGGTTACAGGTTACAGCGGGCACCGACTCGGCCTGCTCATTCGCATCGGCACCCTCTTCGGCGGAGAGGCAGGGGTTTCGCCCCGCCTCCGCACACACTCCTCGTCGCGGCACCCGGCTCGCCCGAGACCAACCCCTCCCCCGAAGTTGGGGGAGGGGTCGACGGCCCTCGCGAGGTACGAGCGAAAAGGCCAGCGGGGGAGAGGGCTCCCGTCCCTGCACGGCACCCCCCTCCTTGCCGCCGTCCCGCATCCGGCGCACCTTTCGGACGCCGTCCCACACTCCTCCGCCGCCTGCCGATGAAGCTCAACCTGGATCGTTCGTTCCGCGTCGTCTGGCTGGTGGTGGGCGGCCTGGTGCTCCTGTTCCTGCTCGTGGGCGGGGTGCTGATCGCCGTGCAGTGGATCGGCAACACGGGCGCGGCGGACGATGCGGTGCGCGTGGCCAGCGAGGCCCAGCCGGCACGCGATGAGCCCCGCGCCGTGCGCTACGGCATGCCGCAGCGGATGCGCGGTACGGACACCCGCATCGTGCTGGTGAGCTACGGCGAGGGAGACCAGGTGCCCGGGTCATCCACCGAGTACGGAGTCTACGACCAGCGCGGCGGCGGGGGAACGTGGGTCAACGCGGTGTTCATGGACGACGCGGGGGCCCGGCTGCTGCTGGACCGGCCGGCATACATCCGCGACGTCACGTATCCCGTACTTGAAGGTGCACCCTACCCCCGGGCCGACAGCCTGCAGGCGTGGATCACCTACCTCATGGCCGTGGACGACACCGACCGCAACGGCAAGCTGGACCACCGCGACCGGACGGGGCTGTACGTGTCGGACGTGGAGGGCGGCAACCTTCGCCCCGCGCTGCGGCCGCCCCTGCGCTACACGTCGCACCAGGCGATGGCGGGCGGCCGGATCCTCGTCTACGCGCTGGAGCCGCCGGCCGGGCAGCATGTGGATGAGAAGCGGATGCGGCAGCGTGCATTCGTGTACGACGTCGCGTCCGGCCGGCTGACGCCCCATGCCGCCCTGGATTCCGCCGCCGCGCGCGCCGGGCAGATCCTGGGGCGCTGAAGAACGATCAACCCGAGCATACAGAGGGCACGATGGCGCGAGCATCCTGGAAGGGCACCGTGATCGCCGAGAGCGACACGTACGAGGTGGTGGAGGGGAACGTCTACTTTCCGGTGGATGCCATCAAGCGCGAACACTTTCGCGACAGCGCCACCCACACCATCTGCCCCTGGAAGGGCACGGCCAGCTACTACGACGTGGTGGTGGATGGCGCGACCAACGCCGACGCGGCCTGGTACTATCCGGAGCCCAAGGACGCCGCCGCCAACATCCGCGACCACGTGGCGTTCTGGAAGGGCGTGGAAGTGGAGAAGTGAAAGTGCGGAAGTGCGAAAGTGCGGTAGTGCGAAAGTGCGAAAGTGCGAAAGTGCGGGAGTGCGGGAGTGGATGAAGTGCGGGAGCTGGGCAGGTCGATGATCGGCTGGGATCCAGCCGGGCGAATGAATTCGCTGCAACCACCACACGAAGGCCGCCTGCGCGGACTCTCCGTCACGGGCGGGTGCCACGCCGCCGGCACGGTTTCCGTGCACGCGGGCGGTTGAAGCCCTGTTCGCGACGCGCGTCAGCGCGAGACAGGGCTTATGGCTTTCCCAGCGGCGGGTTTACCCGCTCAGGACGGATGCCTGCCCCGGTCACCGCACGCTCACCGGTACGCCACTCCCGCACACCGATCCGGTACGCGACTTCCACACGCTCCACCCGCACGTCGACTCCCGCACGCCGAGTCTCCGCCCCACAAACGACAGCGGGCGCACGGAAAACCGTGCGCCCGCTGCTGTTTCTGCATCCCGGGGGACAAGCCCGAGGCCGCCGGCGTTGCTGGCTGTCCCCTGTAACCTGTCCCCTGTAACCCGCAGTTCAGTCCGTTCAGTACCCCCGCACCGCCTTCAGCGCGTTCATCAGCCCGTAACCCTCTTCGCCGTTCCGGCTCGGATAGTACTGCGCCGTCTGCTGCAGGCGGGCGCGGACCTGGTCGCGCGTCATGGTGGGGTTGCGGCTCCACACCAGCGCCGCGATGCCGCCCGCGACCGCCGTGGCATTCGAGCTGCCGCCCATGCCCACCACGTCCGCCGTGTAGCGGCCCGTGCTGGGCACGTCCAGGTACGAGGTGAGCTCCACGTCGCTGCCGTGGTGAATGCCGCAGGGCACGCCGCCGCCGGGGTACGTCACCCCCGTGACCGCCACCACCTCGGGCATGTCCGCCGGAAAGATCACGTTGCTGTCCAGGATGCCGTCCCAGCACCCGCTGGTCCCCGCCGCGCCGAAGAACAGCACCTGGCGGCCGTAGTGCCAGTACTCGATCTCGTCGGACACCTGCCACAGCCAGTTGAGCGACTCCCACGCCATCACGATCACCTGCGCGCCGTTCTGGTTCGCAATGCGCACGCTGGACGCCGCGTCGCTGGCGTTCACCGCCGCCACGCCGCTCGCGTGCCGCACGCTCACCAGGCTGGCCTTGTAGGCGATGCCGGCCACGTTCCGCCCGTCCCACGGCGCGGCGATGATGCCGGCCATCCGCGTGCCGTGCCCGCAGTCGTCGTACGCGCTGGGCTGCGACGAAATGCGCAGAAGGCTCAGCGTGCGGCCCGTGCTGGAGCCGGTGGCGAACGTGCTGGTGAACTGCTCCTGCCCGGACGAGATGCCGCTGTCGATCAGGCCGATCTTGATCCCCGCGCCGCTGCTCAGGCCCCACGCGGCGGGAATGTTCATCCCCGTGAACTTCTGCGAGTACACGTCACCCGTGGAGGTGTACTGGCGGTCACCCGTCCACGCGCTCCCCCATCCGCACCCGCCCACGCCCGCGAACTGCGATACGTCCTGCTGCACCGTCACCGGCTCCACGTAGTCCACGAACGGCAGCTTGCGGATGGCCGCGAGCGCCGCCTGGTCCGCCAGCCGCACCTCCAGCCTGGGCAGCAGCTCGTCCGCGGCGATCAGCTGCACGCCGCGCTGCGCCAGCACGGCCGCGCGCCCCTGCGACTTCTGGTTGCGGTCCACGAGGATCTTTCCGCGCCACGTTCCGCGCACTCCGCCCGGCGCCTTGAGGCCCACCGCCACGACCCCGTCGGACGCCTGCACGAACGACCACAGCTCCGCGTCGCTCTTTTCGATGAAGGTGCCGGGACGCTGCTCCTGGCGGGTGGGGATGCGGCCTTCGGACTGCGCGAGCGAGGGATCCAGGTCCGCGGGCCCGGCGGGGTTGCCGTCGGAGCAGGCGGCCAGCGCGGCCAGGGCGAGCACCGCGGGGGAGATGCGACGAAAGGGCATGGGCGTCCTCAACGTGATGGGTCGAGAAACGGCACGGACCGGGTAGACCAGTGTGCCGGGGGAGATCGCCGTCTGTTTGTGGAAGCCACCAAGGGTAACACACCTCCCCTTTTCGCCGCAACCTACAGGACATCCCGTCTGCCGCCGCGGTCCCGCTCCGTCCAAGATGTCCGTTGCAAGGAGAAATTGATCGCCACTGGCCCAATGTGGACGGATAGCGCAAGCGACTGGTTCTTTGTACACTTTGGCGCTGACGTTCACACCAACTCTGATCCTCGGCATGCGAGCGTATGTTCGACGTACCTGTGACCACGTTCATGCAGGCCCACCGCGGGTATCGTCGAGTGCGGGCGCTTGCGTACGATGAGGCTGCACAAGCCGCCAACAAAGCGGGGTTGCGGCCCTCCATCCTGACCCGGATCGATGAGATCGCGATCCGCGCTTGGAGGAGCACCTGGGCAAGCCGTCGACACTGGAGTGGCGACGGTGGCTTCCCGTGGGACCTGCTCTCACGCAGATATTGTAGAAAGCCGAGGTGCTTTCACGTCGCTATCTGGAATGAGCGTGTCCTGTGCGGTATGGCGGTGGGATGGGTTTCCAAAGCGCACGAGCGGCTGACGCTCCACTACATGGAGAGTTCACCCGATCCGCGTCATCCACTCCGGGGCGATGTCACGTTCCTCGCTTTCACCGCCGCGGAGGCCTATGGTCGCGCCGTGGGAGGGAAGTGGCTCGCCCTCAAGAATCCACTCCCGGGGGTAGTAACGCGGTATGAGCGGCTCGGGTTTGCGGTTGCGCCCACGCAGCACGGCAACTTATATTACCATAAGCAGTTGACCTGATCGGGAGGTGTATCATGGATTTAGCGGGATCTGTTTCCAGGAAGCGTCCAATCCTGTCCGACGCCGAGTTCGACAGGCGTCTCGAAGTGGAACTCAAGGCCGCCCGAGCCAGGATTCGCGCGGCGCCAAGTCCCCTCGCGAACCTGACACCGGAAGACATCCGCCGGTCGCGCGCGTGCGCGCTGCCCGAGATCATCGGCATCGCGCCGGGACAGAAGGCTCGCGGCGCCAAACGCGGCTGATCGCCGAATCACCAGGTCCAACAAAGCAGCAAGGGGGAGAACGCGGCGCGTTCTCCCCCTTGCTCGTATACTCGTCCGCCGGCGCTACACGGCCTCGCCGATCTCGAAGCGGCGCAGGCGGTGGATGGCGTAGAGAGTGGCCAGCACGGCGACCACGGCGGCCATCACCATGGCCGTGCGGGGCTCCAGCGGCGAGCCGATCACGTCCGCCTGCACCATCCCGTTGGCGAACGCCTGCGTGTACTGGCGCACGCTCAGGGCGCGGCTGCCGCCAAAGGCGCTGGCCAGCGTTCCCTCCCAGATTACCACGTACGCCAGCCCCGCCACCAGTGCCCGCCGCGTGCTCAGGCTCAGCG
>DASQZE010000076.1:0-7015 GCA_035638875.1 Longimicrobium sp. | reverse complement strand
TCCTTTACGGCGGGATGCAGGTACAGCACCTCCTCCACCTCGCGCGGCCACACCTTGAAGCCGGCCGCGTTGATCATGTCTTTTACACGATCCACGAGAAAGAAGAAACCGTCCGCGTCGCGGTAGCCCACGTCGCCGCTGTGGAACCATCCGCCCCGCAGCGCCTGGGCAGAATCGTCCGGGCGGTTGAAGTAGCCCAGCATCACGTTGGGCCCGCGGATGCAGATCTCCCCCCACTCCCCGTCCGGCAGCACGCGGCCGTCCGGCGCTTCCACCCGCATCTCCACGTTCTCGATGGGCGTGCCCACGCTCCCCGGCCGGTGCGCGAACTCGTGGTTGTACGCGGCGAACGGCGACGTTTCCGTGAGCCCGTATCCCTCGTGCACCGCCATCCCGAACGCCGCCTGCCACCGCCGCGCGATCTCCACGGGCATGGTCGCCGCGGCGCTGAAGGAGTAGCGCACGTCCGGCAGGTCCGCGGGGCCCAGGCCGGCGTTCAGCAGGTGGATGTAGATGGTGGGCACCGCGTACAGGTGCGTGGCCCCCTGCTCGCGCAGCGCGGCCGGCGTGCGCTCGGGATCGAAGCGGCGGTGCAGCAGCACGGTGCCGCCGGACGCCAGCGCGGCGTTCAGGATGAAGTTCTGCCCGAAGCAGTGGAAGAGCGGGAGAAAGAGCGCGTGCCGGTCGCCCGGGCGCGAGCCGACGCAGTGGCGGGTGGCGTGCGCGTTGGAGATCACGTTGCCGTGCGACAGGACCGCGCCCTTCTGCTTGCCCGTGGTGCCGGAGGTGTAGAGGATGGCGGCCGGGTCGTCGCGCTCCATCTCCCGCGCCGCGAACTCGGGTGATGCGCCCGCCGTCAGCTCCGCCAGCGTGCGCTCCCCTGCCGCCTCGCCCTCGCAGAGGATGACGTGCCGCAGCGTGTCCACGCTCGCGCGCAGGGGCGCCGCTTCCGGGAGCAGCGCCGCCGTGGTGAACAGCACGCCCGCGCCGCAGTCCTGCAGGATGAAGCGGATCTCCTCCGTCCGCAGCAGCGCGTTGAGCGACACCGCGACGGCGCCGATCTTTTGCGCCGCCAGGTAGACGATGGCGAACTCCGGCACGTTCGGCAGAAAGAGCGCGACGCGGTCGCCGCGCTCCACGCCCAGCGCCAGCAGCGCGTGCGCCGCGCGTCCGGCCTGCGCCTCCAGCTCCGCGTACGTGTACGCGCGCGCCTCGAACAGCAGCGCGGGCGCGTCGGCGAACAGGCGGGCGGAGCGCTCCAGGTTCTGCGCGATGTTCATCGGCGGGCGTGGCGGGAAGGGGGCGGGATGGGGATGATGCCGCAAGCTAGATTGACATTCCCCGCCGCGCCACCGAACCATCATCGCCGGATGGCTTCTCGTGCGGAGCAAGTACGATGTCATTCCCTGCGAGGAGCGAGTGATACCGGATTCTCGGATTGCGTGTGCACTCCAGCTTCAAAGATGGCTCGCGCGGAGGAGGTGGGCCGCCGTCGCGCTCGTTCCTCGCCCGTGCACCATCCTCCAGCCGCTGTTGATCTCCCCCTTCACCCGAGCCGAGCCAAACCGATGGACTGGAAGCCGTACGACCCCGCGTGGCTGGTGGATTGGGTGCGCGCGCACCGGCCGGACCTGCCCTGGCTGCCGGATGCGCTGTGGCGGTGCACGCGCGCGGCGGAAGACGGGCGCGCGTACCTGCGCTTCGTCGATGCGGCCGCGCCCGACGAGCCCGGCTCCGACTGGCAGTTCGCGGAAAACGTGACGCTGGAGCATCCGAAGGAAGGCACGCTCGTGCTCGACGTACTCACCGGCCGGCGCGTCGGCGGGATCGAGTTCCTGCGGAGGTTGTAGTGGAGGCGCGAGGATGGGGGTGACAGGATGGTGATCGGCGGAGCCTGGGCAGAGCGAATGAATTCGCCGCAACGACTACACGAAGTCCACCTGCGTGGACTGCACGTCACAGGCGAGTGCCGGTGTGCGTCCGTGGTGTCCGCGCAGGCGGACAGTGTGCTGTTGTAGCCGCGAATTCATTCGCTTCCATGCGCCGCCATCCGCCACCCCGCCCTTGCCCGCGCTCGCGCTCGTCCACGCACGAGAAAGCGCCCGGCGAACGGCCGGGCGCTTCTTTTTGGATCCTCTTCCGTCCACGGCTCGGCCGCCCCTCACTCCGCCCGCTGATACGCGCGTGCCCAGCTGCGCAGGCCGGCGACGGTGCCCCGCAGGTCGTCCAGCTCTTCGGCGCCCAGGCCGCGCTCCAGCGCGTAGGCGGAGATCACCTGCGGCGTCACGGCCGCCAGCGGCACGTCGGGCGCGGCCGTCTGCAGCCAGCCCGACAATCCATCCAGCGCATCCTCTTCCTGCCGGCGCGTCCAGGGCCGCGCATGGTCCGTCCGGTGCAGGTACTCCGCGACCGCCGTGTCGAAGGTCATCATGGCGTAGTCTCCGTGTCCGCTTCTCATCCCATGCCTTTCGGGTCTGACGCCGGGCCGCCGCGGCTCGTCACCGCATGCCTCACGGTAAGCCGTAACAGCGGCAGCCCTGCAACGGTGGCGTGATACGCGCGTAACGATGCGCCGCCGTAACCTCCCTCGGCGGGATGCAGACTCCGCGCTTTTTGAGAACGCCGCGGACCAGCCTCTTGACGCCACGTGCGCAACGACGTATTCTGCGCAAAGATGTTTTAAACGAGTTTAAAATCCGCTTTCGAGCTGATCGGGATCGATATGCTGGGTCTGGGGAGGATGCACGGAATCAGGACCGGGCTGGCGGTGCTCGCGGCGGGGCTGGTGGCGAGCGCCTGCGCGCCGCCGGAGCCCCCGGACGAGGAAGGGCGGCTGAGCGTGGTCGCCACCATCGGCATGATCCGCGACGTGGCGCAGAACGTGGGGGGCGAGCACGTGCGCGTCGTCGGCCTGATGGGGCCGGGCGTGGACCCCCACCTGTACAAGGCCAGCGAGGGCGACGTTCGGCGGCTGTTCCGCGCGGACGTCGTCTTCTACGGCGGCCTGCACCTGGAGGCCCGCATGGGTGAGGTGCTGGCGGAGATGGGCGGCCGCACCCGCGTGGCGGCCGTCAGCGAGATCATCCCCACGGATCAGCGGCTCTCCCCGCCGGAGTTCCAGGGCGCGTACGATCCGCACGTCTGGTTCGACGTGCGCCTGTGGGCCATGACCATCGACGTCGTCGCGCGCACGCTCAGCGAGGCCGATCCCGCCCACGCGCGCGACTTTGCGGCCAACGCCGAACGCTACCGCGCACAGCTGGCCGAGCTGGATCGCTACGTACGCGAGCAGGCCGCGCGCGTGCCCGCCGAGCGCCGCGTGCTCATTACCGCGCACGACGCCTTCAACTACTTCGGGCGGGCGTACGGCTTCCAGGTGCGCGGGCTGCAGGGCATCAGCACGGCGTCCGAGGCGGGCACGGCGGACGTGCAGGCCCTGGCGCGGTTCATCGCCACGCGGCGCATTCCCGCCATCTTCGTGGAATCGTCCATCCCCCGCCGCACCATCGAGGCCGTGCAGGAAGCGGTGGCCGCGCAGGGGTACGACGTGCGCATCGGCGGATCGCTCTTCAGCGACGCCATGGGCAACCCGGGGACGGCCGAGGGCACGTACATGGGCATGGTACGGCACAACATCGACACCATCGTGGGCGCGCTGCTGCGCGAGCCCTGAGGCCTTATGCAGGAGATCGGGACGATGACGGAAACGACGCCGGCCATCGAGGTCAACGACCTCACGGTGGCCTATCGGGAAAAGCCGGTGCTCTGGGACGTGGACCTGGTCGTCCCCCAGGGCGTGCTGATGGCCATCGTGGGCCCGAACGGAGCGGGCAAGTCCACGCTCATCAAGGCCTCGCTGGGCCTCGTCCGGGCCGCGGCGGGACAGGTGCTCGTCCACGGGCGGCCGTACGCGGAGCAGCGCAAGCTCGTGGCGTACGTGCCCCAGCGCGGCAGCGTGGACTGGGACTTTCCCACCAGCGTGCTGGACGTGGTGATGATGGGGTGCTACGGCAAGCTGGGCTGGCTGCGGCGCCCCGGGCGCAAGGAGCGCGAGGCGGCCATGGCCGCCCTGGCGCAGGTGGGGATGCAGGATTTTGCCGAGCGGCAGATCTCGCAGCTGAGCGGCGGGCAGCAGCAGCGCGTGTTCCTGGCCCGCGCGCTCGTCCAGGACGCGCGGCTGTACCTGATGGACGAGCCGTTCCAGGGGGTGGATGCCAAGACGGAGCGCGCCATCGTGACCGTGCTGCAGCAGCTGCGCGAGGCGGGCAAGACGGTCGTCGTCGTCCATCACGACCTTGAGACGGTGCCGGAGTACTTCGACCAGGTGCTGCTGCTGAACGTGCGCCGCATCGCGTCCGGTCCGGTGAACGACGTCTTTACGGAAGAAAACCTGCGCCTCACCTACGGCGGGCGCGTGCCCTTCCTGCAGCGGCGCAACGGGCACATGGAGGCGGTGGACCACCCGTCCCTGCCCCTCGCGGCGGACTGAGGGGAGGCGATCATGGTTTTGGAGCTTTTCGTGGCCGCGACGCTGCTGTGCATGGGCGAGATCGTCTTCGGCCGGTTCGAGGAGGGCACGCCGCGCGCGCGCCGCATCGGCAAGATGGTCCTCTTCATCGGCGGAACGGCCCTGTGCTCGGTGCTGGGCGGACCGACGGCCGCGCTGGCGTGGATCTTTGGCGCCCTGGCGCTGGGGCTGGGCGTGCACGGCTGGTGGACGCGCACTCACGGCATCGGCTTCTGGACGCCGGAGCCGTGGGACCGCTACCGCGACCTGCGCGGGTGGAGCCGGTGATGGCACTCCCCGACCTCTTCAACGACTACACCCTGCGTACCGTCGCGCTGGGTGCGGCGGCCCTCGGCGCCACGAGCGGTGCGCTGGGCTCGTACGCCGTCCTCCGCAAGCAGAGCCTGCTGGGCGACGCCATCAGCCACGCGGCCCTGCCGGGGATCGCGCTGGCGTTCCTGCTCACGGGGAGCAAGGCGCCGCTCGTCCTCGTCCTCGGCGCGGCCGTGGCGGGGTGGATCGGCACGCTGCTGGTGATGCGCATCGTGGGCACCACGCGGGTCAAGGAAGACAGCGCGCTGGGCATCGTGCTCTCCGTCTTCTTCGGCTTCGGGCTCGTGCTGCTGACGTTCATCCAGAAGCGCCCGGACGCCAGCCAGGCGGGCCTCGATCGATTCCTGTTCGGCCAGGCGGCCACGCTGCTGCAGCGCGACGTGGTGATGATCGCCACGCTGGGCGGCATCGCGCTGGGGATCGCGGCGCTGTTCTGGAAGGAGTTCAAGCTCCTCTCGTTCGACCCGGATTTCGCGTCGTCGCTGGGCTTTCCGGTGAAGTGGATCGACATCCTGCTCACGTCCGTGCTCGTGCTTTCCATCGTCATCGGCCTGCAGACGGTGGGCGTGGTGCTGATGAGCGCCATGGTGGTGGCCCCGGCGGCGGCCGCGCGGCAGTGGACGGACCGCATGGGGACGATGGTGGTGCTCGCCGGCTTCTTCGGCGCGCTGGCGGGGGTGAGCGGCGCCGTCATCAGCTCGCTCGCGCAGCACGTGCCCACGGGGCCCACGATCGTGCTCTGCCTGACGGCGATCGTCCTCGTCTCCCTCGCCTTCGCGCCGAACCGGGGCCTGGTGTGGGAGTCGGTGCGGCAGGCGCGCAACCGCCGGCAGCTGCACATGCATTCCGTGCTGCGCGACCTGCATGCGTTGGCCGTGCAGCACGGCGGGCAGGAGCACGTGCACACCAGCGCCGTGCTCGAGGCGATGCACCCCGGCGCGCGGCATGAGCTGATGGCGCTGTCCGAGCGGGGCTGGGCGCGGCGCACGGGGGCGGACGGCTGGAGCATCACGCCGGCCGGGCGCTCGGAGATGGACCGCCGCGAAGGCGGGGAAGAGGAGAACGGCGGATGATGGTTCCCGAACAGGAAATCCAGTGGATCGCGGCGGTCACGGCCGCGGCCTGCGCACTCCCCGGCGTGTTCCTGGTGCTGCGGCGCATGTCGCTCATGAGCGACGCCATCAGCCACGCCATTTTGCTGGGCATCGTGCTGGCGTTCTTCGTCACGGAGAACATCGCGTCGCCGCTGCTCGTGCTGGCCGCGGCGCTGACGGGCGTGCTGACGGTGTCGCTGGTGGAGATGCTGAACCGCACGCGGCTGGTGCGCGAGGACGCGGCCATCGGCCTGGTCTTTCCCGCGCTGTTCAGCGTGGGGGTGATCCTGATCTCGCGCTTTGCGGGGAACGTGCACCTGGACGTGGATGCCGTGCTGCTGGGGGAGCTGGCGTTCGCGCCCTTCAACCGGCTGACCATCGCCGGCACGGACGTGGGACCGCGCATCCTGTGGCTGATGGTGGGCGTGCTGCTGCTGAACGCGGCCTTCATCGCCGCGTTCTACAAGGAATTGAAGCTCACGACGTTCGATACGGCGCTGGCGGGGGCGCTGGGGTTTGCGCCGGGCGTCATCCACTACCTGTTCATGACGCTGGTGTCGGTGACGGCCGTGGGCGCGTTCGACGCGGTGGGCTCCGTCCTCGTGGTGGCGCTGATGATCGCCCCGCCCGCCAGCGCCTACCTGCTGACGGACCGGCTGCCGCGGATGATCGGGCTGAGCATGGGGCTGGGGGTGGTGAGCGCGCTGGCGGGGTACTGGATGAGCTACCTGTTCGACGTGTCCATTGCGGGATCCATGGCCACGATGACGGGCGTGGTGTTCTTCCTGGTCTTTTGCCTCGCGCCGGAGCGAGGGCTGCTGGCCATCGCGCGGCGGCGGGCGCGGCAGCGGTGGGAGTTCGCGCAGACCATGCTGTCCATCCACCTGCTGAACCACGAGGGATCGCCGGAGGCGGCGGAGGAGTGCCGCGAGTCGCACCTGCACGAGCACCTGCGCTGGGAGCCCGAGTTCGCGCAGCGCGTGGTGCGCCGCGCGGAGGGCAGCGGCCTGATCGCCCGCGACGGCGATGACCGGCTCGCGCTCACGGCGGAAGGGCGGGCCGGGGCGCGGGAGGCGGTGGG
>DASQZE010000075.1:0-5430 GCA_035638875.1 Longimicrobium sp. | reverse complement strand
GGCCGTTGGCCACCGTGGGGTCCATGTCCGTCCCCGCCGTGTTCGTCAGGCGCACCAGGTCCGTCCCGTCCAGGTTCACCCGGTAGATGTCGCGGTTGCCCGCCACTTCCTTGTCGTACACCAGGATGGGGAGCACGGGCGCCGACAGGTAGACCTTGAAGCGGAACGTGTTCACCGTGGCCGGCACGTCGAACTTCCACTGGCGCGCCATGGACGTGTCGTTCATGGCCAGCACCGTGTCGTAGAAGAAGTACCGCTGGTTCACGGCCGTGAACTCGCCGATGCTGTCGGGGTTGGCGACCGTGACCGTGCCCGTCCCCGTGATCGTCTGGGGGTTGGCCATGATGAAGGCCATGATCCCCGTCTGCTCCACCCCGTCCGCCGTCCCCATGCGGTTCACGAGCAGGTTGCGGAAGCGGACGTTGGTCTGGAACACCCCCGAGACGTACGCAGTCGCGCTCGTCAGCGTGCGCACGTGCGTGCCCTTGCCGCCCACGTTCCACGGCCCGGCGAACGGGGCCTGCGGCGTTTCGCAGGTGATGCTCGCCGGCGAGCGCGTGGCGTTGCAGGTGATGGTGGCCTCCATGTACACGCTGTCGAACAGCGCCGGCGGGGGCACGTGGTTGGGCCGCTCCGGGTTCACGGCGGGCGGAGGGTCGATCACCTCCGTGGGCGGGCCGGACCCTTCCGAGCACGCCGCCAGGGCCGCCAGCGCCAGCGCGCTCAGCGCGCGCACCAATGCGTATCGCTTCATGGTATCAGCTCCAGGCCGGACGAATGGGCGCCGGGTCACGGGTTGTTGGACACTTGGATGCGGAAGGTATGGTTCGTCAGCCGGCCCAAGTCCACGCGCAGCGGCGCCACCGCCGTGACGTTGCCCGAAAGCGAGTAGGTGCCCGTCACGCGCAGCCGGGGCATGCGCCCGCGCACCGTCGCCGCCGTCCCCGCCAGGAACACCGATCCCGTCGTGGAGACGATGCCGCCGGACAGGCCGGCCGCCACGTTGCGGCTGGCGGTCATGTCGAACGCGCCCAGGTTCAGGAGGGCGCCGTCGGCCACGTCGATCCCCGCGATGGCCGTGTTTTGGGCCAGCTGGGGGTAGTTGGGGCTGGGGTTGGAGATGAGGATGCTGTCCAGCGCCACCGGCACGATGTCGCGCTCCCAGTTGCCCCGCGTGTGGTAGTCCGACGAGACGTCGCCCTGCCAGATGCGCTGCATGCCCCGCACGGTCACGGGCGCGGCGCCCACGCGCGAAACGCCCGCGGCGCTGGCGCTCACCTGGATGGTCGTGGTCCCCGCCCGCAGGGTGCTCACCAGGCCGCCGGCCGTCTGGCCGTTGCTGACCGTGGCCACCGTGGTGTCGGTGCTGGACCAGGTGAAGAACTGGCCGCCCTCCACGAAGTTTCCGGCGGCGTCGCGCGCCGTGGCCGTGAGCTTGAGCTCGGCGTGCGGGCTCATGTTCAGCGGCACCGCCGTCACTTCCACCCACCCGTCAGGGAACTGCACGGCGGCGGACACGTACGCCGTGAACGAGAACGAGGTGACGGTCGAGGGCATGGTGAACTGCCACGTCCGCGCGAACGAGGTCTCGAACTGGTCCAGGACCTGGTTGTACTGCAGGTACTGCTGGTTGCTCGCCGTAAAGGTGCCCACCCCGTCCGAGGCCAGGGTCACGTTGCCCGTGCCCGTCTTGACGTTGGGCCCCGCCTGCAGGAACACCCGCACCCCGTTGGGGTCCAGGCTGGTGCCGTCGGTGGTGCCGAGGGCCTGGGGAATCAGGTTGCGCACCCGCACGTCCATCTGGTACGACTGGGTGTTCACGTCGTACTGCACGGCCCCCAGGTCCAGGTTCACGTACCGGTTCTGGCCGCCCAGGATCAGGTCCGTGGCGGCGGCGCCAGGGTTGGGCGCGTCGTCGCAGCGGGAGGTGCCCGCCGCCACGTCCACGGTGCAGGAAACGGCGACCAGGTGCACGGGCCGCCCGGGCGGGTTCGCCGGCGTTTCGCCGGGCTGCGGCTCCGGCGTCACGGGCGAGCGGTCGGTGCACGCGGCCGCCAGCAGCAGCGCGCCCAGCGCGGCCGCCGCCGTGCGGCGGGGATATCGTGCAAGCGGGTTCATGTCAGGACCTCGGCAGGGGCGGCCGGCTGTGCGCGCAGGCCGCGGTAGGTGAGCGCCACGAATGGGGCGGCGGGAGGGGCGAGTCGCTCCGCCACTCCGGCCCACGGGCTCTGCGGAAAGCCGCCGAGCCACTCCGTCTTTCCCCGTGCACGCGCGCAGCGCATGCAGGGAAAGCGGTCGAACGGGTCGTCCGGCCCTTCACGCCCGGGGCGGGCGTCCACGCGCAGCCGCTGCACGGCCGCCTGGTACGCGGGCCACGCCCGGGCGAACGACGTCTGGTTCAGGTCGGCCACCACGTCCGCCTCGTTCTCGCCGTACTCCGACAGCTGGCAGCACACCGACAGCCGGCCGCGGGCATCCACGTAGATGCGCTTGCCGGCAAAGGTGTCGCACGACTGCTCGGGCCCGTCGAACGGGTAGCCGAAGTCCAGCACGATGGCGGTGCGCCGTCCGGGCTCCGCGCGCAGGGCCAGCACCTCGTCGCGCACGCCGGCCCAGTCCGCGGGGGGCAGGTCGCTGTCGCGCACGGCGCTCCCCGGCACGGGCTGGGGAAGGATGAAGTGCAGGCGAACGCACCCCAGGGCTTCGGCCAGGTCGGCGGCCTGCCGCACCTGGTGGCGGTCGCGCCGGTCGATGACGATGGAAAGGGCCGCGGGAATCCGGCGGCTGGTGAGCAGGGCCACGGCCTGCAGCACGCGGCGAAAGCTGCCGCGCCCGCGCTCCTCGTCGTGCACCTCTTCCGAGGCGCCCGACAGGCTGATGCGCACGATTTCCGGCCGATGCCGGGTCAGCCCGGGCATCAGCCGGCGCATGTGCCAGCCATTGGTGACGAATCGGTACGGGACGTCGCGCGCGGCCAGCCCGGCGACGATGCGGTCCCACCCCGGGTGCAGGGTGGGCTCTCCCCCGGTCATGCTCACGGCGAGCCCGGCGCCGAAGATCTCTCGCGCCTCGTCCACCGTCCGGAAGAGCAGCTCCTCCGGGAGGTTGCGGACGGTCGTTACGTCGTCGCGGATGCAGTGGGGGCACCGCAGGTTGCAGTGCTCCGTGAGGGCAAAGCCCAGGAACATCACCATCGATCCTTCACGGTACGGGCGGGGCCGCAGCCGGGAGCGCTGCCACGCCGCGGGGGAGCCGGCGTCCGGCGCGGCCGGGGCGGATGAGGTCCGCCCCCGGCCGCGCCTCCCCAGGGAGGGGAGCGGACGCGATCAGCCGAAGCAGCTCGACGGGTTGCTGTCGTCGCAGTCGCCCGGAATGCCGCCGTTGGTCTGCAGCGTCAGGTCCGTCAGGCGCGGCATGTCGTCCACGCGCGGGGCGGTCCAGGTACGACGGGGGGCGGCGGACAGGGCGGAGCGGGACTCGGACGTCTGCTGCATTGGGATCTCCCAGGGTGTGAAAACATGTGGTGCCGGGCCGATGACTCGCCCGGAAGCCGTGGTGCGCGTTCGTTGGATCAGGAATGCGGGGCCGGTGACGGAGAGGCCGCTCGCGCGGCGTGCCGTGTGGGGCCCAAAGGGGTGTGCCGTGCCAGTGGAGTGATTCGGAAATCGGGGGTGCGGACCGTGCGGCGCGACCGAACAAAAAATGCGGTGCGGCCGCCAAACACCCTGTTCCGCACACAGTCGAATGGTAATGGCACGGATGCTTGTGCGCAACGGGTTTGCACAACTGCTACACGCGTGCGCATCCTCAGGCCGTTTTTCATCGTATTCACCCTCTGCGTCAAACGGTGTTTTCTCCCGTGATTGCTGGTTGAGCCTTCCAAGTCACCGGTCGTAAACAAGTGATTTTACGGACAGCCCCGGCTAGGTCTCCACGGTCAAGTCTGCATCGGGACCCGCATCAAAATGCCATTTCCGCGTCGCGAAGGGTGAGTGTGGGTCATTCCTGCCCCATGCAGGACGTGTCCGACCGCGCCCGGTCCCGCACCAGGGCACGCGTGGAGTGGGCGGATGGAAAGGAAAGGCGCGACTGCGGCCGGCGTCCACGGGGTGAACGTGCGGCTCGGATCGGTTTAGTACGGGCTCCGCACCCGGCGAGCCGCGGCCTCCGCATAGACGGCGGCCGCTTTTCCGGGCGGGGGGCTTGGAAAGCGGAGCGAATCCGTCCATATTGTTCCCTTTCTCGTCCCGTCCACCGACTGCGCGCAACGGAATGAGCGTCCCCGCACCGTCCGTCATCATCCCCTCGCACTCCCTGCCCGGCGACCCGCTGGAGGCCGGCCGGGCGACGCTGCGCCAGTACTGGGGCTACGCGGACTTTCGCCCGGGGCAGGACGAGGCCATCCGCAACGTGCTGGGCGGGGGCGACTCCCTCACCATCATGCCCACGGGCGGGGGCAAGAGCCTGTGCTACCAGGTGCCCGCCATGCTCCTTCCGGGGGTGACGCTCGTCGTCTCCCCCCTCATCTCGCTCATGAAGGACCAGGTGGACGCGCTGGACGCGGCGGGGGTGCCCGCCACGTTCATCAACTCCAGCCTGCCTCCCGGCGAGATGAGCGCGCGGCTGGAGGGGGCGCAGAACGGCACCTACAAGCTGCTGTACGTGGCGCCCGAGCGCTTCGACGCCGAGGGGTTCCGGCGGCGGCTGTCCAGCATTCCCGTGTCGCTGCTCGCCGTGGACGAGGCGCACTGCGTGAGCGAGTGGGGGCACGACTTCCGCCCCTCGTACCTGCGGCTGCGCGAGGTGCGCTCGCTGCTGGGCGATCCGCCGGTGGCCGCGCTCACGGCCACGGCCACGCCGGAGGTGCGCGACGACATCATCCGCCAGCTGCGCCTGCGCGACCCGGCCGTGCTCGTTACGGGGTTCGACCGCCGCAACCTGCACTGGCACGTGATGCAGGCCAAGAACGACTCCGAGCGCGACCGCCTGCTCCTGCGCCTGCTCAAGGGGCGCACGGGCTCGGCCATCGTCTACGCCTCCACGCGCAAGAACGTGGACGCGCTCACGGCGCTGCTGAACGGGATGGGCACGCGTGCGGTGGGCTACCACGCGGGGCTGCCGGACCGCGACCGAAAGCGCATCCAGGACGAGTTCATGGGCGGCCAGGTGAGCACCGTGGTGGCCACCAACGCGTTCGGGATGGGGATCGACAAGGGCGACGTGCGCGTGGTGGTGCACTACAACATGCCGGGCAACCTGGAGGCGTACTACCAGGAGGCCGGGCGCGCGGGGCGCGACGGCGGCGAGTCGGACTGCGTGCTGCTGCACGCGCACCGCGACAAGTTCACGCACGAGTACTTCATCAACAGCGCGTATCCCTCCAAACGGGCGGTGGAGGGGATGAGGCGCCCTGCCGCAGCGCGCGCATCA
>DASQZE010000074.1:0-6117 GCA_035638875.1 Longimicrobium sp. | reverse complement strand
TGCCCAGCGTGTTGCTAAAGCAGGGCAGGTGGCTCGCGGAGAAGCTGAGGGAGCGAACCCGCAAGCGGCAGTCGCAGCGATGTCGAATACCAACAGTCACTTACGCTTAAGCTAGCGCTTATGCCCCCCGGCCCCCTCCCCGCTCGTTCCGCGCGGAGAGGGGGAGAACTGCGCGCCGCGACGGGAGGGTGTCCGTCCAATCTCCCGCCCCCACGCAGTTTGTGGGGGAGGGTGGGGGAGGGGGGCGCCCCGCCCGTGCACTCAACCCGGCGACGCGATGATGAGCCCGTAGAAGTCTACACCCTCTCCCGCGCAGTTTGCCGGAGGGGGTGGACGAGCCTGAGCGAGGTCGGGGGAGGGGCCCCCGCGCCCCCGCGACCTACGCGATCCGCACGACCGTCCCCTCCGCCGCCGAGCGCCGCGCGGCGTGGATGATCTCAAGCCCGGCGACGGCATCCATCGGGTCCACGGGGGGAGCGCCGCCGTCGCGCAGGGCAGCGGCGACGCGGGCGTAGAACTCGGGATACGCGCCGGGCTCGGTCTGCACCGGCTCGGACGCATCACCCGTGACCAGCCGGCCCCACGCCTCCTCGCGCTCCTTGCCCCAGCCCGCCGTCGGCCGCACGCCCGTCCGCAGCGCCTCCTCCTGCACGTCCATCCCGTGCTTCACGTACGCGGCGCGATGGCCCAGCACGCGCATCCGCAGCCCGTGCTCCGGCGCGACGGCGCTCATCCACAGGTGCGAGCGCACGCCGGACGCGTGCGTCAGTGCGACGAAGGCGTCGTCATCCACCTGCACGCCCGGCCGCCGGCGGTCCACCTCCGCGTACACGTGCGTCGCGGGGCCAAAGAGCACCAGCGCCTGGTCGATGAGGTGGCTCCCCAGGTCGTACAGGGTGCCGCCGGCCTCCGCGGGGTCGCCCTGTTCGCGCCAGCTCGGCTTCGGCGTGGGCCGATAACGCTCGAAGCGCGATTCGAAGCGGTGCACGTCGCCCAGCGCGCCCTCGGCCAGCAGGCGGCGCAGCGTCAGAAAGTCGCCGTCCCAGCGCCGGTTGTGGAAGACGGTCAGCGGCAGGCCGGCGCCGCCGGCCTCGTCCACCAGCGCGCGGCCTTCATCCGCCGTGGCGGCCATGGGCTTGTCGATGACGACGCCCAGCCCCGCCCGCAGCCCCGCGCGCGCCAGCGGCACGTGCGTGCGGTTGGGCGACGCGACGACGACGACGTCCAGCTCCCCCGCGCGCTCCCACAGCCGGTCGGCGGAGTCCACGACGTCCGTGGATGGATGATCGGTGCGGGCCTGCTGTACGCGCTCGGGGTTGGCCGTGACGATCGCCGCGAGCCGCATCCCCGCCGTCATGGCGATCAGCGGCGCATGGAACGCGGCCCCCGCCATCCCGTAGCCGATGAGCCCCACCCGGATGTCCCCGCCCGCCCTCTGCTCCGTCACGGTCCGCATCCCCGCTGGTGTTGTCATCGCGTCCCGGCGGACGCCCTCCCCCCGCGCCCTGCATCGCCCGCGCCGCATCCCGCAACCCCTTCAGCGGCATCGCCTTCCTGAGGGAGGCGCCGCCGACTCCATCCTGCGCCGATCCCATGGCGCCGACCGAAGGATCTACTCCCCCGTGCCCGATCGCGGCGTCTCTGCGTCACGCTGCCCACCCAATCTCCCTCCCCCACGCAGTTTGTGGGGGAGGGTCGGGGAGGGGGGCGCTCCGCCCCCGCGAGGGTTCTGCTACGCCTGCGCGATCTCATCCCCCGTGCCCGATCGCGGCGTCTCTGCGTGTCGTTCCGCGCCTCCCGCCGCGGCTCGTCCACGAGATGCGGGCCCCGCCGGAAGCGTCCGGCGAGGCCCGTTTCGCGGGGTTGCACCGGTCGGGCTAGCTGCACTCGTACTGGGCGTCCGTGCACTCGCACGCGTACACGCAGCTCCAGTCCTGGGTCATGGCGCGAGGACAGCTGGCGACACCGGTCGCCAGGCACTTCTCCACGAAGCTGGCCCCATGGCCCTGGACGGTGCCGTGATGCTCCGACACTTTGGCGGTCTGGAACGACTCGACCGCGAGTGCATCGAGCATCAGGCGGATTTTGCGCATGGAACGATCCTCTGCGTGGAAGGGGGATGGGGATCAGTGGGAGGGCCGGGGGGCGTGCGATTGCACGTCGCAGCTGGCCGGAGGCAATGGAGGGGCGGGACGGACGCTCCGTCAAGGGGCATCCGTCCCGTCTTTCAGGCCGTCCTGGCCTATGGTCACACCGGTCGATAGCACTTTATCTGCGCGTCCGTGCACTGGCACCGCACGATGCACGTGAGGTAGTCCGAGCGGGCGCGGGGGCAGGTGGTGCCGTCGCCAGTGTTGCAAAGGAACGTCTCCGCCTGGAGCAGGTCTCCGTCCTGCTGTCCTTGCACCGTGCCGGCATCGAGGGGAGCTTCGGCCGTCTGAAACGATTCCACGGCCAGCGCGTCGAGCTTCAGGCTGATCTTGCGCATGGGCTTTCTCCGGGTGTGTGGGCGCGTGGCGTCAGCAGATCATGTTGGCGTTGGTGCAGCCGCCCTCGCAGCTAATGTATTCCGTGGGGCAGTTCCGGGTGGGGAAGCACGCGGGCCGGCCGCTGACCTGGTGCCCCTCCACGGTGCCGGTGCCCACCTCCGCGGTCGCCGTCTGAAACGATTCCACGGACAGCGCGTCGAGCTTCAGGTTGATCTTGCGCATGGGATTCCCTCGTGTCGCGGGCGGAAAGCGAAAGCGCGCCGAAGCATCCGCTCCGGCGCGCTCGTGGACGTCAGATCCCCTTGCAGCGGATCTGACGGTTGGTGCACTCGCACTGCACGATGCAGGTGTCGTAATCGGTCCGGCCCCACTTGCAGGTGAAGCGCTCCGTCTCCGGGATGGTGGTGATCTGGTCGTGACCGCGTACGGTGCCCGCACCCGTCTGCGTGGCATCCGTCTCGAACGAATCGACGGTGAGCTTCTCCAACTCCAGGCGGATCTTCTGCATGGTGTCTTCCTCCAGGAGAACGGGACGGCGCGATGGTGCGCGGCGAATCGGCTGCATCGTTCGGATCAATAGCAACTGCGCCTCGCTACGTGATGTATCCTGTATATAGTCAGGCGGGAAAGGAATGTCAATTGATACCATTCGAATGGGGGGGGACGCATGCTGCACAAACACGCGGGCCCGGCCGGAAGCTCCGGCCGGGCCCGCGTCCGTCATCCACCCGTCACCCGCATCACAGCGGATGGGCCGCGAGCCAAGCCCGCAGGACCGTGTTCATCGACCGCCACGCGGTGCGGGTCATGCCGCGGGTGATGGTGTCCATCATCATCCGCAGGTTCACGGACGGGATGGCCTCCGTCACGTTCTCCGCGGCGCGGCGGCGGATGGGACAGGGGCGTTTCATATGAGCTTGCGATGCATATGTATCCTGTCTCGCGAACGCCTCACGAGATGCCGGAAACGGAGATCGCCCGGCCGGGAGCGTTCCCGGCTGGGCGATCTTCGCTGGTGCGTGCGTTTCGTTCAGCTGGGAGTGCGGTGCTACGCGCAGTTGGCCGGGAAGCACTCGCTCTCGTTGTCGGTCTCGACGTCCGTCACGCAGCCGGGTGGACAGTTCGTCCAGGTGACCTGGGCCTCCGCCTGCCCGTGGACCGTGCCTTCGCCGTGGCGGAGAAGCGGCGAGGTGGCGAACGACTGCACCTCTAGCTGATCGAGGCCAAGCCTGAGCTTTTTCATCTTTTCACCCCGGAATGACTGGTGTTCGTGACGCCTGCTGTCGTGCCGGGCGTTCATGGATCGTACACCCTCAAGCCCGTGTCGTCAAGTTTAGACGGGAATGGAACCGAACGGTCTGCGCATCCGACGACGAATGAGAACCGCACGCGGGGGAGCCCTGCTTGGGGTACGTCCATTCGGATGAGGGTGCGTCCCGCCTCGTCGGTTCACACCACCGGCCGCTTGAGCGTGGGCGTCTCACCAATGGTCGCGTAGAGGTCGCCCCACAGGCGGCCGAGCGGGCGCAGGGCCGCCGTGTCGGCGAACAGGGTGCCGGGCGCGAGCGGGATCTCGTCCGCGAGCCGGACGCGCAGCACCTCGCCGATGACCAGCGTGTTGGGCGAGCCCTCCAGCTCCACGATGCGGAACGGCCGGCACTCCAGCACGGCGGGGCAGCTGGCCACGTACGGCGCGTCGATGGACTCGGCTTCCGCTGCCTCCAGCCCGGCGCGGTCGAACTCGTCCACCTCCTGCCCCCACTCGCCGGAGGTCTCGTTCATCTGCGCCAGCTGCGGCTCCGTCGCCACGTTGATGCAGAACGCACCCGTCTGGCGGATGTTGCGCAGCGTGTCCTTTTCCACGTCGCCGCGGCTGCCGATGGATACGGAAACCAGGAACGGCGTGTTGGAGACGGCCGCGAAGTAGCTGAACGGCGCCAGGTTGCGCGCGCCCTCGGCGGACCGGGTGGAGACCCACGCGATGGGGCGGGGCACGACGAGCGACGTGAGCAGCTGATAGCGCTCGCGGGCGCCGAGCGCTGCCGTGTCCCAGATCACGCGGCGCCTGCGGATGCCGTGTGGCGCGCGATCCAGTCGCGGACGTCGGCTGCCTCGTCCGCGTCGATGCCGTGGCCCATGGGATAGTCGCGCGTTTCCAGCTCCGCGCCGGCGGCGCGCAGGGCGGCACGGCCCTCCTCGCCCATGGCGAACGGGATGGCGGGATCCATCGTCCCATGGCCCCAGAAGAAGCGGGTGCCGCGCACGGTCTCCGGCGTCACGTGGACGCTGGGATGCTGCGGCAGGAACCCGCTCAGGCACAGGACGAGCGGCGCCGCGCCGGGGTTCCGCAGCGCATATCCCAGCGACATCGTTCCGCCCTGCGAGAACCCGCCCAGCACGAGCGGCCCCGTGCGCACCGGGAGCGCCGCCGGCAGCGCGGCCAGGAACGCGGCCAATGCCTGCTGCGAGGCCTCGAAGCTTTCCGGCTCCGGCGCGGTGCCGCCCAGGAACTGGTACCAGGCCCAGCCGGGCCCGTATCCCCACTGCAGCCCGGAGTTGGGCGCCTCTGCCGTGACGACGACCGCGTCCGGCGCGATGTGCGGCGCCAGCCCCAGCAGGTCGAAGCGGTCCGCCCCGCGCCCGTGCAGCAGCACCACCAGCGGCGCCCCGTCCCGCACGCCCGCCGGCACCACCTGCTCGTACTTCAGCATCCGGATCCTCGTATCGATCGAAGTCGAAAAAGCTCGTGTCCGAGCGCTGCGGGGCCATCCAGCCGACGTTGTTTTCCTGAGGGAGGCGCCGCCGATAACCTCATTGCGCACAAGGCTTTGGCGCCGACCGAAGGACCTCCTCCGCCCGCGCCAGACCGCCGTGTCCGTGCACAACCTTCGCCCCCGGACGTCCGGAACGCCGAAACCACGCTCAGAACGTTGTCTTCCTGAGGGAGGCGTCGTCGATAACGTCATCGCACACAAGGCTTTGGCGCCGACCGAAGGATCTGCTCCGCCTTCCAAATACCACCGCATCCGCGCAGCGTCACTGCCCCCCCGACGTCCGGAACGCCATGGCGGTGCACCGGAGCCGCCGTCATGCATCGCGGGCGAGATCCTTCGGTCGCCTCCATAGCCCGTGCACCGGCGGAGTGACGGCGGCGGCTCCCTCAGGAAATCAATCGGCTTGAAGCAATCACGCCTTCGGCGGCTCGTTGCCGGTGCCCAGCTCGCCCGTTGTCCGGTCGTAGACGCGGATGTTCTCCCACTCGCCCGCGTCGGAGCGGGCGACGACGGCCACGACGGGCTCCGTGTCGCTCAGGTTGAACACCTCGTGCGGCACGCCCGGCTCGATGAAGATGAAGTCGCCCGCCGCGTTGTCCACGGAGTGCCGGAGGTTGGGCCCGTACTCGTGCCGCACGCGGCCTTCCAGGATGTACAGCATCACCTCGAAGTCCACGTGCACGTGCGCGTACGCCACCCCGCCCGGCGGAATGGTCGCCACGTTCATCGACAGCTTGCGGGCACCCACGTTCCCGCCCGAGAGTCCGGTCTTATACCGGATGTTGTTCCACTCGCGGTGCACGCCGCTCCCCCGGACCACCAGTATCCCCTCGTGCCCCTCCACGCCGGCCGCT
>DASQZE010000073.1:0-7985 GCA_035638875.1 Longimicrobium sp. | reverse complement strand
CGCGGCCGGGCCGGCGGCGGGCGACGTGGCCCGCGACGCAGCCTGCTCCTGCTCCGTCTGGCCGGGCAACACGCCGCCCAGCCGCTCCACGGCGCCGCTCACCCACGCGCGCCCCGGCGCCGACCCGAATGCCACCGTGAGCAGCATGGCCACCATGGCGGCGGCCGCCAGCGCGGGACGCCCGCCCCACCCGGCACGGGCGCGAAAGCGGGCGCGCTCCACGGCCGCCATGGCCAGGGCGCGCTTTTCGTCGTCGGGCGCGGGCACGTCCAGGTCCGCCAGCCAGGCGCTCATCTGCCGGCTGCGGGCCTGCATGGCCTCGGCACGCGCCGCGCACTCCGCGCAGGCGGCAAGGTGCAGCTCCACCCGGCGGTTGCCCGTCCGGTCCAGCTGCCGGTCCATATATCGAACAAGGTCACCGTCCTCCAGGTGCTGGGGACGGGACCCGAGTGTCAACGTCATCTCAGGCTCTCCGAGGTTGGGGCGAGCTCGTTGGACAGCTTGTTGAGCGCGCGCGCCAGCATGGTGCCCACCGATCCGGTCGTGGTCCCTACCGCGGCCGCGATCTCGTGGTGGGCGAAGCCCTCTTCCCGCATCAGCAGGACCGTCTTTTCCTTCCATGAAAGACGATCCAACGCGGCGCGAACCATCTTGCGCCGTTCGCCGCTTTCGGCGGCGGCATCGGGCAGCGCCGGCTGGTCCCCCACGGGGGCCCGGTCCGGTGCTGCACTAAGCAGCTTGAGCCAGCGCGCCCGCGCACGGGCCGTGTCGCGCACCACGTTGGTGGCCACGGCAAACAGCCATGCGCGAAGGTGCCGGTCCTGCGGCGGCCTCTCTACGAGCCGGACGAACGCTTCCTGGGCGGCATCGGCCGCCAGGTCGGGATCGCCCGTGAGGCGCACGAGGTACCGGTACAGCGCGTCGTAGTGCTCCTGAAAGAGCTGCGTGACGTTCAAGCGCTGATCCGGAGAGGGCGTTGCGGACAAAGTTTAGTCCTGTGACCGTGTGCTGTCTGGTCGTTGAGGAACGCACGAGGCAGCCGGTTTCTGACCGGCGATGGATTTGTGGGAGAGCTGCGCCCGCACGCCGGAGAGGACGGATGCGGACGGCGCCGCACCCCGCGACGAAGCTAACGAACGCCGCGCCCGGGCGGGAGGGGCGGCGGAAAGGCACCGCTCTCGTCGCGCCTCGGCGTTTTATTCTGCCGGTTTTCTCCACCTCGCGCGGGCGGCGAGACGCCCGCTCCAGCCGATTACCAGCATCCACGCTCGTCCCGAGGCTGATTCCTCCATCGGTGACGTGGCAACCCACCACGCGGCCATCTCGCGGCGTCATTCGGATCCGCGGCGCGGGCACGCTCTAACGGATCGCGATCAGGTGGATATGTGCCAAGTGGGGCATCCACCGCCGCCGCCGCCGCGATCACGCCTCTTCCCCCCAAACGCGGATCCCGGCCTCCTCCGAGTCTCCGGCACGGGCATGCTCTCACGGATCGCGATCAGGTAGATGATGTGCCAGGCCGGGCATCCGCCTCCGCTGCGGCGATCATGCCCCTCCAAAAAACGCGGATGGCCGTCCCCTCGCGGCAGCAGGCTCACTGCCAAGGATCTCTGGCACCCCGCCCGTCGCCGTCCGATCCGCGTCCGGTCGTCACGGTCCCAACCCTCCGGTGCGGCGGTCTTCCCCAATTGAAGTGCGTGCGAGGGATGCGTCGTGATGATCCACCACACACGCAGCGGATGTCTGCGGGGAGCATGCGTTCTCCGGTCCATCAGGTTGCAGCCGGCGCAGGGCGAATCGGCATCGTTCAAAGCAGGATCGCCGCGTCGTGGCGAGGAACTTCGCCCGGCCACCGCACCTCGCCTGATCGCGATCCGTAGAAGCCCAGCCCTGCCTGGAACGCGGTGCATCGGATACCCGATCGAACAGCCGCCCGTACGCTGTGGAACGGCTCGTCCCGAACTGCCGAAGCCCTCAGTTCAGGAGGAGGGGCCCGCCCTGCGATGCTCGTTCACGAGCTGGTGGGCGCGGCGGGTGGTTTCCGGCTGGCGGTACTTCGTCGCCACGCGGAGCACGAAGTCCACGGCCGTGGGCAGGTCCATGCGGTGCCCGGCGGAGACGTACAGGGGCTTGGCACCCGTGCGCGTCCGCACCACCATCCCCACGACCTCGTCCTGGTGGATGATGCGGCTCGTGGCGCCGCGCTCGTCCCCCACCGGCTCGTGCGTGCCGATGAACGGGTTCTTCGCGCAGCCGATGCTGGGGACGTCCCACGCCACCCCGCCGTGGCACGCCAGCCCGAAGCGCCGCGGATGCGCGTACCCATGCCCGTCGAAGACGACCAGGTCCGGCCGCACGCGCAGCTGCCGCCAGGCCAGGTCCAGCGGCGGCAGCTCGCGGAAGGAGAGGTAGCCGGGAACGTAGGGAAAGCGCAGCTCCGCCTCCGCCGCCGCCTCGTCCACCGTCTCCATCGACTGCAGGTCGATGACGACGACGGCCGCGAAGCCGTAGTGCTTGAAGCGCTCCATGGAGACGTCCGCCCCCGCCACGAAGCGCGGCGCAAACCCCGGCGGCGGCGCGGTGATCAGCTGGTCGCGCATTGCCTGCTGCTGCTCGCGCGCCTCGGCCACCGTCAGGTCCCAGCGGCGGGGCGGGGGATCGGCGCCGGCCGGATCGCCGGCGGGGGGAGCGGAACGGGGTGGACCGGGAGGGTTCGCGTCCGGCATCTTTCACGCGCTCGCGAAGGGCCATGGATGAGGAAAACGGCGAATCCGCACGATGCGCAAGGCGCCTGCCGCCCGTTGGAGGCCGTCGCAGCGCTGGCGCATTCCAATCGGCCGGTGGACGGGGGCGCGGCGGGCATTATCTTGCGCAGCACGTCCGCACGCGGCGCCCTTTCGCGGCATCCGGTCCATCGCCACACCTTTTCCGAGAGCCCGTCCATGGAGCGCACCCGGTTCATTGGCCACAAGGGCAAGCAGGTCCTGCTGCTGGACTACGCCGGCATTCGCGACCCGGACGAGGCCGTGCGCGAGATCCGCGCGTCCATGCGGTTCGTCGCGCGGCAGCCCAAGGGCTCGCTGCTGGTGATGACGCTGGTGCGCGAGGCGCGGTACAACGCCGCCGTGCTGCAGGCCACGAAGGAGATGGCGACGCACAATACCCCGTACGTCAAGGCGAGCGCGGTGGTGGGGATGGGCGGGCTGCACCGCATTGCCTACCAGGCCGTGATCCTGTTCTCCAAGCGCAACATCAAGACGTTCGACGGCGAAGTCGAAGCGCTGGACTGGCTGGCGACGCAGGGGTGAGCGGGGGTGACGCGGGGCGTCGGGAGGCCGACCCGGGGGCCCTCACCCCGGAAGGCCCTCACCCGGGTTCGGAAACCTCACCCACCCTCTCCCACAAACTGCGTGGGAGAGGGTATACACCCCAGTCCCCGCGGGGATGGCGGCGTTCCACAGCGGGCAGGCAAATCCGTCGCGGAGGCGGGCTTTCCACCGCGGCCGGCAGATCCGTCGCGAAGGCGGAGATCCAGCGCGCCCCGGCGAATGAATTCGCGGCAATGAACCCGCGATGTCGGCCTTCGCCGACAGCTCGTGCAGCGGTGACGGGGAGTGCACCGGAACACGGATTAGCCTCGAAGCCCCGCGCTGGTTGCGGGGCTTTTCGCATTGGAGGCGGCGGCCTAAGCCCCCGGCGCCCCGCGACGTGCAGCTGGCCTCGGCACGTCACCGCCGTTGCCCGCTGTCCCCTGTAACCTGTCCCCTGTAACCCGCAGTTCACGTCCTCGCCCCGCCCGCATAGGGGTACCCCGGCCGCTCGCGTGTCCATCAATCAACGTCCCGATTTCACGGAGGCCGGCGTACATGGCGGACATCGACGTGCAGCCGCGGGGGCCGGGGCTGCGGCCCTGGCTCATGGGCACCTTGCTGGTGGCGGTCCTGGCCGCCCTGGGAGTGTGGCTGCTGGACGAACGCGGCGACGACCGCGCGCTCGACGGGGTCTCGGGCCCCGCCGCCACCCCGCCGACGCCGCCGGTGAAGTCGTAGGCATTTCGCCCCGCGCGCACAGCGTTCACGGGCGAAAAACCACTGGGGTCAACGGGGTACAGGAAGTGCGTACCCTGCGTCCCTGGCAAACACCCGCACACGATCCCCTCCCGGCGTCCAGACACGCCGGCCCGGACCGCTGTGCACAGCGGCCTCAACCTTTCCTGGCCGGCACGAGGAGCCATACCATGTCTGCTGATTTCCGCTCACGGGCTCGCCTGGCGGCCGCGCTGGCCCTGGCCGCCGGGGCGACCGCCCTCTCGGCCACACCCGCCGCCGCGCAGTACTTCGGGCGCAACAAGGTGCAGTACGAGACGTTTGACTTCCGGATCCTGCGCACCGCCAACCTGGACGTCTACTTCTACCCCGAGGAAGAGCTGGCCGCCCGCGACGCCGCCCGCATGGCGGAACGCTGGTACGCCCGGCTCTCCCAGATCCTGGAGCACGAGTTCGAGTCGCGCCAGCCGCTCATCCTGTACGCCAGCCATCCGCACTTCCAGCAGACCACGGCGCTGGGCGGCGACATCGGCGAGGGCACGGGCGGCGTGACGGAGGCCTTCAAGCAGCGCATCATCCTGCCCATGGCCAACTCGTACGAGGAGACGGACCACGTCATCGGCCACGAGCTCGTCCACGCGTTCCAGTACGACATCTCGGGCCTGGGCCGCGCGGGCGGCGGGCTGCAAGAGGCCGCCCAGCGCTACAGCGTGCCCTTGTGGTTCTCGGAGGGGATGGCGGAATACCTCACGCGCGGCCCCGTGCACCCGCACACGGCCATGTTCATGCGCGACGCGGCCCTCACCGGCCGCGTGCCCACGCTGGAGCAGCTCACGTACGATCCCAGCTTCTTTCCCTACCGCTGGGGCGGGGCGTTCTGGGCCTACGTGGGCGGCCGCTGGGGCGACGCGTCCATCGGGCAGATCCTGAAGCAGGTGGGACAGGGCGTGCCGTACCCCGATGCCTTTCAGCGCATCCTGAACGTGCCGCTGGAAGAGATCGTGGACGAGTGGGGCACCACCATCCGCCGCACCTACCTGCCGCTGCTGGGCGAGCGCCGGGAGCCGCGCGAGGTGGCGCAGCCCCTGTTCCTCGCCCGCACCGAGACCAACAAGGACGCCCCCGGCGGGCGCTACAACCTGGCCCCCGTGGTGAGCCCGGACGGCACGCGCTACGCGTTCCTGTCGTCGCTGAGCAACCAGGACGTGGAGCTGTTCGTGGGCGACGCCCGCACGGGGCAGGTCATTCGCCGCCTGCTGCGCGGAACGGCGTTCGACCCGCACTTTGCCTCGCTGCGCTACATCAACTCGGCGGGCACCTGGTCGCCGGACGGCCGCCGCTTCGCCTTCAGCGCCCTGAAGGAGGGGCGCGACGTGGTGGTGCTGGTGGACGCCCTGCGGGGCGGGACGATCCGCGAGTACGGCGTGGACGGGGTGAGCGAGATCACGAACCCCACCTGGTCGCCGGACGGGACCACCATGGTGTTCTCGGGGCTCCGCGGCGGCATCAGCGACCTGTGGTCGCTGGACCTGAACAGCGGGCAGGCGCGGCAGCTCACGAATGACCGCTTTGCCGACCTGCAGCCCATGTTCTCGCCGGACGGGCGCACCGTGGCATTCACCACGGACCGGGGCACCACTGACTTGGAGACGCTGCGCTTCGGTGACATGCGCCTGGCCCTGATGGACATGGCCAGCGGCGAGGTGCGCTCCCTGACGACGGGCGAGGCCGCGAGCACGGGCCCCGGGGGCGTGGGCAAGAACATCAACCCGCAGTGGACCCGCGACGGCCGGGCCCTGTACTTCATCTCGGACCGGGACGGCATCGCCAACGTGTACCGGGTGGAGCTGGGCACCAACGCCGTGACGCAGGTGACCAACATCTTCACGGGCGTGAGCGGCATCACGGACCTGAGCCCGGCCATCTCGTCGTCCTACGGCAGCGACAAGCTGCTGTTCACGGCCTACGAGGGCGACGCGTTCAACATCTACTCCATCAGCGACCCGGTGCAGCTGGCGGGCACCGTGCCCCCGACCGTGCAGGTGGCGGCGGCGGCGGGGCTGCCGGGAGTGCCCATGGCGGCGCTGCTGCCGCCCGTGCCGCGCCCGGAAGAGGCGCCGTACAACCGCGTGCTGCTGGCCCTGAATGAGTCGCAGATCGGCCTGCCGGACCCCGAGATGCAGACCGCCTGGACGGTGGTGCCGTACCGCGCGCGCATCTCGCTGGACTACCTGGGCCAGCCGGCCGTGGGCGCGTCGGTGAACACGGGCGCCTTCAGCCGCGGCGGGCTGTACGGCGGCATCACGGGCATCTTCAGCGACGTGCTGGGCCACCACACCATCTACGGCTCGGTGCAGGCGCAGGGGCAGGTGGACGAGGTCGGGTTCTCCGTGCTGTACCTGAACGCCAAGAACCGGTGGAACTGGGGCGTGGCGGCACAGCGGGTGCCGTTCATCTACGGCGGCGTCACGCAGGGTTTCAACGAGGACCGCACGGAGTTCCTGCAGCAGCAGGTGCTGCTCCGGTACTTCGACACGAGCCTGAGCGGCGTCATCCAGTACCCCATCAGCCAGGTGCAGCGGGTGGAAGTGTCGGGCGGGGTGCGGCGCATCGCGTCGGACCGGCAGATCCGCGAGGCGGTGTACCAGCCCATCTTTGGCCTGGACGAGGACGGCGACACGGTGCTGGTGGACCTGCAGGGCCCGGTGGACTTCCGCGAGCGCACGGAGGAGGGCTCCTCGTTCAACCTGGCCGAGGGGAGCGCGGCGCTGGTGTACGACGCGTCGCTGATGGGCTACACGTCGCCGTTCGCGGGGCAGCGCTACCGGTTCGAGGTGGCGCCCACCATCGGGTCGCTGCAGTTCACCACGGCCACGGCGGACTACCGGCGCTACATCTACCTGCGGCCGTTCACGCTGGCCGTCCGCGGCATGCACGTGGGGCGGTACGGACGCGACGAGCACCTGGTGGGCGACATCTTCCTGGGCTGGCCGTTCCTGATCCGCGGCTACGGGCGCGAGGACGTGGCGGAGCAGTGCGAGCCCACGCTCCCCATCGGCGGCACGGACTGCGACCTGTACTTCGACGAGTTGAGGGGCACGCGCGTGGGCGTGGCGAACGTGGAGCTGCGGGTGCCGCTCATCCGCCAGATGGTGGTGGGCAACACGCTGGGTCTGCCGCCCATCGAGGGCTTTGCCTTCTTTGACGCGGGCTCGGCGTGGGGCAAGCAGCAGCTGCAGGACGGCTCGCTGGTCACCACCACGCCCACCTTTCGCCGCGGCGTGGAGGGCGAGCTGACGGAGCGCGGCATCGTCACCAGCGCGGGCGTGGGCGCACGGGTGAACCTGTTCGGCTACTTCATCCTGGAAGGGGTGTACGTGAAGCCCTTTGAGCGCGAGCGCGGCTTTCACTGGCAGTTCTCCATGCAGCCCGGGTTCTGATCGGCGCGACGGCTGTACGGCGGGGGAGCGCGGACATCGCGCTCCCCCGCTTTCGTTGTGTCGTGGCTTTCGGTTGCGTCCCCGGTGCGGTGCCCCGGCCGAGTTGCCGCTGGAAAGCCTCACGCGGAGGACGCGGAGCCGAAACGAGAGGACGCGTCGGAAGGAAGACGAGGTGCCTTCCGTTCTCTGTGTCCTCCCGATTTATACCGGATCCCCCCACTTGGCCTCATACCCTATTCCATGATTGGTTGTGCATTCATGCTTCAAAGAAGCTCTCACACAGGGGGAAAGGGGTCACGGGGAGCAGTTCCAGTCTTCTCTTTACTTCGTGATCTCCGTCTCCCCCGTGTGAGGCAGGGGTAACCCCCTCGTATGCACAACCATCGTGCGATCCGGTAGGGTACCCGGATCCCCGATGGGTCGTGCACGTTTGCCTCGACGAGGGCCTCACACGGAGGAAGCGAACCGTTTGTTCCCCGTGCCCCCTGTGGCCTCCGTG
>DASQZE010000072.1:0-14598 GCA_035638875.1 Longimicrobium sp. | reverse complement strand
GCCGGGGGAGAAGCGGGCCAGGTCGATGCCGCGCGACCACGGCTCCGTGTTGGTGATGCCGTGCTCCGCCAGCTCGCGGATGATGGCGTCCGTGGGCACGTACACGCGCTCGCAGCGGTCGTAGAAGCGCTTGAGCATCCGCCACCCGAACCCCTCGGCCCACGGCGCGCCGTAATAGCGAAAGTACGAGACGAAGTGCGTGTGAAAGCTGCTCACGACGGGGATGCCGCGCCGGATCGCCCACTTCGCCGCTTTGGACGCCATGGGCGTGGGGCTCACCAGGTGCACCAGGTCCGGGCCCCACGCATCCACCTCGCGCAGCACCGTTCCCCCGAACGGGGAGCTGACGCGGTAGTCGGGATACAGGGGAAAACGGACGAACGGCACTTCGCGCACCCGCCCGCTCCACGAGATCTCCCGCCCCGGGACGAACGGCGAGTAGACGCGAAAGTCCACGTCGTTGCGCTCCAGGAACCCGAAGAGCTGCGCCAGCGTGCGCGACACCCCGTCCACGTGGGGAAGCAGGCTTTCCGTGAAGTAGACGACCTTCATGCCCGGACGGGGTGCTGAGCGCGCGCTGCTGGATGCACGGAGTGGCCTGCGGGTGAGTGCGGGGGATCGCGTGGCGCGCAATCTAAGGTGCCGCGGGAGAGAGGCAAACGGCGGGGGATGGATGAGGGACGGAACGTGGATGAGAGTTCGTACCCATTGGCGGATGAGATGCAGCGGGCGAGGGCCCCCTCCCCCCCGGCCCCCCTCCCCCGCTCCGCGGCGGGAGGGGGGAGAACTTCGATCCCGCCGAAGCCAGTCCCCGCTCCTCAAACTGTCATTCCGACGTGGGAGAACCATGGATCCCGCCCGACTCCCACCCACGCACCCCAACCGTCCGAGGGACGCGCCCTCGCGATCTCCCCCCGCTGCACATCCTTTTGGCGCCGACCGAGGAATCTACCCCGCCGCCGCCCGTGCCCGGGTCCCCCTCCGGAACTCCGCCCGCTCCCAACCCTCCCCCAGGGGTTTGGGGGGAGGGTGGGCGAGTAATGCGAGCCCGGGTGGGGGCGCTCCCGATGCCCGCTCCGCTGCAGGTTCCGGAACTTCAGCGAGCCTGCACCGGTAGCACTTGCCCGGACTTCTGGATATCTTCTACTCACGGCGCCCGGCATCCCCCGCCGGGCCGGGCACTCCCCCGCACGAAAATCTCCCCATGCGCAAACACCTTCTCATCACCGCATTCGCCGGGGCCGCGCTGGCCCTGTCGGCGTGCTCGGACGACGGAACGGGGCCCGGCCCCGCCGGCGACGGCGTGCTCACGGCGGCCGAGGCGGCGCAGCTCAACCAGGCCATCCTGGGCATGAGCGCCGGCGTACGCAGCCGATCCGCCACCAGCCGCAGCACGGAGCCCACGGGCCAGAGCACCGGCTCGCTCAACTTCACCTTCGACGAGACGGCGTCCTGCCAGCCGGGCGGCAGCGTGGGCGTGGCCGGCGGCATGAGCATCGGCTGGGACGACGCGGCGCGGACGAGCACCCTCTCCACGGACTTCGCGGTGGAGCACGACGCCTGCGCGCACCGGCTGGACAACGGCCAGGTCATCACCCTGACGGGCGACCCGGACATCGACGTTTCCATGGACGTCACCACCGGCCCCGGCGGGCTCACGTCGTTCGTAATCCGCGAGACGGGTGCGTTCACCTGGTCGAAGGACGCGGCAAACAACGGCCGTTGCTCGCTGGACGTGACCGCGCAGCTGAACCCCGCCACGGGCGCGGTGACGCTGTCCGGCTCCTTCTGCGGCACGCCCGTCAGCGGCACGTTCCAGGAACGCTGACGCGCGGCATCGACGGCGATTCCCGCCGTGACCCATCCGCCCCCGTCCGGCACGCGCCGGGCGGGGGCGAATCGCGTTTCGTCCCACGCACTCGCTTCAGGGGCAGCAAGGAGTGAGCGTCCCCGGCTGATGATCCATCCGCCTCCATCCACCGTCGTCGATGTCCCAGCCCACCCGTCCCGCGCCGCGCGCCCGTCCGTGCTGATGCGCTCCGCGCTCACGGGGCTCACGGCACTGTCCATCGACATGAGGCTGCCGGCCATGCCACAGCTGCAGCGCCGCATGGGGTGAAAGCGAGGGTGCCGGGAGGCGGTGTCCCGCAGGGCCGGCTCCCGCGCGGGAGCCGGCCCTTGCGTTCATGCCAGGGATCGGTCAGCAGGTCAGGACGGGAGCACGGCCCCGGTTCTCCGACGTCCCGGTGGTGAAGTGCGCCGTGATCACGTAGGAGGCCCTGACCTCGTCGATCGGGTAGTCCGCGCTGGGATAGTTGCAGACGTTCTCCCCCGTCCAGGACTGAGCCGCGTCCAGAACCGACGTGCCGGTGAACGTCCCGAGGGGGAATTCCTGGACCGATGTCCACGTCTGACGGTTCCAGTCGACCGTACGGTAGCGATGCTCGAGGACTACGGTGTAATGCGTCGCCTCGGGAACCGCTGCCCAGGTCACCAACGGCACACCACCCTGATCCGTAGCGGACGGCCATGCCACGGGCAGGGGGTAGATCCTCGAGATGGCCCCGCGGTCGTGGATGCTGAAGCCGGCCCAGGCGGTCCCGGCCGTCCCTCCGTTCATCACCGAGACGGGATCGTTCCCTGACGTAGGCGAGTTGATCACGTGGTTCGCCCCCTCCGGACCGGCCGACTCGCCCCGCTGCTGGTAGTTGCTGTGTCGGAAGCCGAGGGTGTGCCCCAACTCGTGCGCCATCGTGTGTTGAATGGCGGCCGCGGTGGGCGTCACGACAACGCCGTTCACCACCCAGCAGAGGTTGACCACGATCGAAGGCCCCGCCTGCCCGCCAGAAGGGAAGGTGGCACGGGCCAGGACGCCGTCCCCGCGGCATTCGGTGGTCACCGAGATGTTGGCCGGCGTTCCCTCGGCCATGCGGACGTAGGCGTCGGGAACCGCGCTCCACGCCGCCATCGCGCCAAGCGTTCCCTGCCGCCAGTCCGCCAACCCGGCGAGCCCGCTCAGGTCGACCCGGATGGCCGCTGCGTTGAGCTGCCCGACCAGGTTGTTGGTGACGTACTGGAAGCGCGGTCCCAGTGGGTCCGCGCTCTGCGGCGGCTGGGCCCGGCGGAGCTCGTGTTTGGCGATGTGGATGTCGCCTTCAACCAGGACGTAGTCGCCGAAGTCCCGGACCATGTCGCCGCGGAAGCCCAGGGCCTCTACCAGGGCCGACAGGTCTTCGGGCTCGCGCGTGGCGGGGGCTTCGATGGGGTTGTCGCAGGCGGCGAGCGCCGCCAGCGCGAGCACGGCGGCACCGCGGAGAATGGAGAAGCGCTGCATACGTCCCGTCCTTTCATGGAAGGCAAGTAGAAAATCCCCCGCACCGGCCGTCGCGAGTGACCGGACGTCCTTCGAATGTTTCTGCCCGAAAAGAACTTCACCACGCACGGCAGGCCATCCTGATCGAGGGGATAGCGATTCAGCGGTCCGAGGTGGGGCGGGTGTCGGGGGGAGTCGAAACCCAACCTAAAAAAACTTGTTTATGTCCGCAAGGGTGTCAACCGATGATTGTGGGGCCGCCAATCCAGTCCCGGGCGCCAACCTCTCAGCGGCCACACTGGCGGCCAGCGCCGCATGGGCGGATGGCGGGCGTTACCGGGTCGCTCGTCGGCTCCGCGCAGACGGCGGGGGGGGCGCTCTCCGGCTCGCTGGTGGGCCTGTTCTACGACCACACGGAGCGGTCGCTCGCCACCGCCATGGCCATCGCCAGCGTGCTGACGCTGCTCCTGCACCGCCACGGCGCCCCCGCGCGTCGCGGAGGAGGAAGCCGTTTCGCCCCCGCTTGCGGCGGAGGGGTGAGGGAGTAGGGGTGAGTCCCAACGCTGGGGACGTCAGGAAGGCAGGCAGAACGGAGCCGCACGCGGATAGGGTCGCGAGCGATCACGGAGCCCGTCCGGAGCGAATGAATTTCGCCGCTGGAAAATCGCGAAGTCCGCCTTCGCGGACTGCACCGCCGCCTTCTGCATGGCGGCACGGTCGTCACCAAGCCTCGTTCCCTGTGCTCGCCCCGGTATTGATCTCGTCGTGCCGGTTCTCCGGGGTCACGGCGGCGAGCAGATCATCCAACGAACGAGGCGGGTAAGCGGACGCGGCGTCCAATCCAGGTTTATCGCTGCACATTCGGTCCTCCCACGTGTCCATCGGCATCCAATCCGCATGCTCTTGCGAGCCGCGCGGACATCCACCAAGGTACGTGCATCCACCCCATCATCCAACGGAGACCCGCACGATGAAGCGATCCATCCTGCTCTGCGCATTGCTGCTCGCCGCCTGCGGCTCGGACGAGACGGACACGGAAACGTCCGCGACGGAGCACGGCGCGACCCTGCCCTCCGACACGTCGCTGGAGGGCACGCCCATGATCGGCGTGGTGCCGGAGGTGCGGGCGCGCGCCCAGAAGGCCGAGGCGGACCTTGCCGAGCGCGCCCGCCAGGCCGACGAGCAGGCGCGCCAGGCAGAGGACGGCACCGCGCAGCCATGACGCCCGTCGCCACGCCGCCCGCACCCCCGTTCCTGACGGCCGAGTGGCGCTGGCTGCTGATGCTCAACTACGCCGTGGACCCCGCCCTGCTGCGTCCGCTCGTCCCCGCGGGGACGGAGCTGGACGTGTGGGGCGGCGTCACGTACGCCAGCGTGGTCGGCTTCCTGTTCCGGCGGACCCGGGTGCTGGGCGTGCCCATCCCCTTTCACCGCGACTTCGAGGAGCTGAACCTGCGCTTCTACGTGCGGCGAAGGGGGCCGGAGGGGTGGCGGCGCGGCGTGGTGTTCGTAAAGGAGGTCGTGCCGCGCGCGGCCATCGCAGCCGTCGCACGGTGGATCTACGGCGAAAAATACGTTGCCCTGCCCATGCGCCACCGGGTGGACCTGTCGGTGCAGGCGGGTGGATCGCTGGAGTACGGATGGCGGACGGGCGGGCGATGGGCGTCCGTCCGCGCCGAGGTGCGCGGGCCGGCCCGGCCGCTGGTGGAGGGATCGGAGGAGGAGTTCATCACCGAGCACTACTGGGGATACGCCCGGCAGCGCGATGGCGGGTGCGTGGAGTACCAGGTGGAGCACCCGCGCTGGAACGCGTGGCGCGCGGAATCCGCCATGCTGGACTGCGACGTCGCCGCGCTGTACGGCCCCGCCTTCGCCGAGCCGCTCGCCGAGCCACCGCGGTCCGCGCTGGTGGCGGACGGCTCGCCGGTCATCGTGCGGCAGGGGCGGCGGATCTAGCGGGGAGAAGCCCTCACCCGGGTTCGTAAACCTCACCCACCCTCTCCCACAAACTGCGTGGGAGAGGGTGTAGACGTCTACGGGCTCATCTGCACCGGAGCGGGCATCCAGCGGCTGCTACCGATCGCCGGTCTCCCCCTCTCTACGAGGAACGAGCGGGGAGGGGGCCGGGGGGAGGGGCGCCCCGCCGGTGCACGGAGCCTGCCTTTTCCGCACGAACCCGTCCCCTACTGCACCGCCAGGTCCTTGTTCACCCAGATGTCGTAGTCGCCGGCGCCGGCGCGCTGGCGGCCCCACGACAGCACCACGTGGCCGGGCGTGCCGTGCAGGATGGGGTGCGGCTGCACGTCGAACTGGCTGGCATCCGTCGTGAGCTTGACGGGCGCGCCCCACGCGGACCCGTCCGTGGTGCGGTAGTACAGGTTGTAGCCCGCATCGCCCGCCACCGCACCGTACGTCACGAAGAAGCGCCCGTCCTCCAGCACGATGGGCTGCGAATCGTGCGCGTTCTCGCCCTCGGAGACGGCGACGCGGGGCACGCTCCACGCGTACGGATCGGCCGACGTCTTGGCGTAGATCGCCATCTGCCCGCCGGGGCCCGTCGCCTGGAACGTGACCATGTACCGCCCGTCGCTCGCCCGCTTTGCCACGCGCGGCAGCATCCCCGCCAGGCCGTCGCTCACCGTGGTGCGGCGCGCATCCCACGTAACGCCGCCGTCCAGGCTGCGCGCGATGTAGCCCGCGTACGCGCTGCCGTTGGAGCGCTGGTACGTCATCGTGAGCGAGCCATCCGCCTCCAGGATCACCGACGGGTTCATGTCGCCCGCCGTGCCCCATCCCAGGTTCACGGCCCCGTGCCTGGTCCACGTGGTGCCGTTGGCCGACGTGGCGCGCTGGATGGTGTACGCGTTCTGGGCATCCACCTGGATGTAGAACAGGCTGTACGAGCCCGACGCGTGCTGCACCAGCGACGGATGCCGCTCGTTCAGCTTGGTGTTGATGATGGCCGCAGGGGTCGTCCACGTCGCGCCGCCGTCCACGGAGGTGGAGACGAGCAGGTCGCCGGAGCTGGTGCGCGGGGCCAGCCGCTCCAGCACGATCATCAGCTTGCCGTCCGCGCGGCGGATGAGGCTCGGCTGGTAGTCGCTCTCGCTGCCGCCGTAGATGGGCGTGCTCGCCGGCAGCACGTTGGCCGCGGGCTGCGCGGGGAGGGCGCGCAGGGGATCGTTGTCGCACGCAGCCAGCGCCGCGAGCACGAATGCTCCGGAAAGTTGAATCCGCTTGTTCATGGGGTGGGGATGTCGGGATCGGGGGAGAACGGCAGGAAGGAACCCGCGGCCGAGGGTCAGCCGCGCATCGTCGTCCAAGGCAAGCGAGGTGCCCGTCCCTGGATGCGTGTAAGCGCATACACAATATAAGCTTACAGTCGATTTCCATCCAGATCGTCCGCCTTCCGCCGCACACTCCCGGTGCTCGCGCCGCACCCCTTTGGTGCAGATTCCGCCCTCCACGCGGAACTGCCCATCCCCCTCCCCCAGGGGTTTTTGGGAGGAGGTCGCGAGGAATCGAGCGGGTGGGGCGCCGGCGGAAATCCGCCTCCCTGCACGAACCGCCCTTCTCCCCCTCTCCACGAGGAACGAGGGGGGAGGGGGCCGGGGGGGGCCGGGGGTGGGGCCCCTACGCCGCGGCCTCTGCCGGTGCCGTCCGCGCGGCTTCCTCCAGCCCGCGGAACGGGATGGAGAACTCGCCGTCCACCATCGCGCGCGCCTCGTGAATGGCCCCGGCGACGACGGCCGCCGCGGCGCGCGCCTGCTCCTGCGAGTGGCCGGCCATCACCTGCATGCGTAACCGCGAGCCGCGGATGGGAACCGCCGGGTACTCCACCAGGTTCACGAACACCCCGCGCTCAAAGATCATCTTTGCCGCCACGCGGGCCACGGGCGCGTCGCCCACCACCACCGGCACCACGGGCGACGGCACGCCGAGCGCCTCCACGCCGCGGCGGTCCAACTCGCCGCGCAGCACGGCGATGTTCGCCCCGAGCGCCGCCCGCATCCGGTCGCCCTCGCCCGAGCGGACGATGCGCAGCGCCTCCGCCACCACCGCGGCGGAGACGGGCGACATCGCGTTGCTGAAGATGTGCGGCCCGCCGAACACGCGCACGAACTGGCGCACGGCGGCGGAGCGCGTGGCCAGGAAGCCGCCGTTGCTGGCGAAGGTCTTGGAGAACGCGCCCATCACCAGGTCCACCTTGCCCAGCATCCCCTGCGCGCCCACGCTCCCCGTGCCGCGCGGCCCCATGGCGCCAAAGTCGTGCGCCACGTCCACCAGCAGCGTGGCGCCCCACTCGCGGCAGATCAGCTGCAGCTCCTCGATGGCCGGCACGTCGCTGTCCATGGAGAACAGTCCCTCCGTCACCACCAGGATGGCGTTCTGCGTGTCGCGCGCGCGGATCTTTCGCAGGTGGCGGCGCACCGCCTCGTTGTCGCGGTGGCGAAAGCGGATGACGTTCTTCGTTGCCGCGGCCGCGCCGGTCTGCAGGCAGGCGTGGGAGAGCGAATCCATCACCACGTAGTCGTCCGGCTTTACCAGCGCCGTGATGGTGCCAAAGCCGGCGCCCCAGCCGGTGGAGAACAGCGCCACGTACGGCGTGTCGAGCGCCTCCGCCAGCGCGTTCTCCAGCGTGAGCGAGAGCGACGAGTTGCCGCCCAGCATTCCGCTGCCGGCGCTGTGCAGCCCGTGGTCGCGCAGGGTGCGGTGCGCGGCCTCGACCACGTCCGGGTGGGTGGAGAGGGACAGGTAGTCCTGCGACAGGAAGTTGAGCCCCGTGGCGCCCGTGCCCGTTTCGGTGTGAACGCCGCAGGCCGGGCGCGGCGCCGCGTCCAGGCTGCGGGAATACGGCCAGAGCCCCGCATTGCGGCGGGCGTCCTGCCACTCGAAGAACGCGTCCGTGCGGCCCAGCAGGTCGGGCCCCGTGGGCTGCGCGTAGTCAGAAACGAAATGCGTGTACAGCGGCGACGTGAACTGATCGCGCGTGGGCATCGGGTGGATCCTTGCTCTTCGGGGGCGAAACGGGGGGGAGGCGCTCGGCCAATGCAGCGGATCAGGCATCCGCGAAAAGCGGAGGCGGATCGTGGATGCCGATGGGCGGACGGGCTCGCGAGGGCACGGCAGGATGCCGGGCCCGGGGCGGGGATTCGCTTGTGGCGTGGAGCGTACCGGTAATATACCGAAGCTCAACGTGGCGTCAATCGGGCGACGGCGTACATCTTTCTTCGATGCATGAAGATGGATGCATGCGGGATTTCCCTACGCGTCGATGAGATGGGATTCAAGGAGTGGGACTCGATGCACCGCCTCTCGGCGAAGGCCGGCTTCCACGGATCGCGATCATGTGGATGTTGTGCCTGGGCGGGAAGGGCGGCGGCATGAGGGGCGGATTCGAGACGGCCCCATTCGAGTACCCCGGCCGGGGGCGAAGTCCGGGACAGAGCGGGGACAGAGCGAATGAATTCGCCGCAACGAGCACACGAAGTCCGCCTGCGCGGACTGTCCGGCACGGGAGAGTGCCACGCGGGGAGGCTGGCCACACGCGATGGCGGTGATCGTGACGACCGGACGCGGATCGGACGGCGAGCGGCAGGGTGCCAGAGATCCTTGGCAGTGAGGCTGCTGCCGGCGAGGGGACTGCCATCCGCGTTTTTTGGAAGAGCCATGATGGCGACGATGGAGGTGGATGCCAGACCTGGCACATCATCCACCTGATCGCGATCAGTAAGAGTGTGCCTGCGGTGGAGGCTTGGGAGACCGTGCGGGATCGGCGCGCGTTCATCGGCACTCGCGGAATGAAAAGTTCTCGCCACGCCGGGCTCGCGCAGGCGGGAAGCCGCACCCGAGCACGCCCTTCTCCCCCTCCCCCGGCGCAGTTTGCCGGGGGAGGGGGCCGGGAGGGGGCCGGGGGGGCCTACGCCGAGGCCCGGTCCTCTTCCGACAGGATGGGCAGGCCTGCGTCATCGATCGTAGCGCGGGCCTCGCCGATCGCATCCGCGATGGCGGAGGCCCCCCGCCGCGCCTGCTCGGGGGTGTGCGCGGCCATCACCTGGATGCGGAAGCGGGTACCGCGCACGGGCACTGCCGGGTACTCCGCCAGGTTCACGAACACGCGCGCGCGCCGGCGCCATGTAGCCGCCGAGCATGGGCGAGCCCGCGCTGTGCGGCCCGTAATCGCGCAGGGCGCGGTGCGCGGCCTCCTGCACGGCCGGATGCGTGGAGAGCGACAGGTAGTCCTGCGACAGGAAGTTGAGCCCCTCCCCCTCCCTGCCGCCCTCTCCGCGCACGGCGCACTCCGTCCGCGCCGGGCCCGCCAGCCCGGCGGAGTAGGGCCACAGCCCCGCGCGGCGCCGCCCGTCCCGCAGGCCGAGCAACCTGCTCTTCCCGGCGCCGGCATCCGCGCACGGCTGCACACAATCATCACGGGAGCACGGGAACGGGGTCCATGGGCAATTCCGCCCATCCGCGCCGATCTGGTGTAGGAGGAGAAACCGATTGGACCGCGGGTTGCGAATCGCGGTGCAGCAGGTTAGTACAGGGTCCGGCGGGGCGAAGGCCGCTCCGCCCCGCCGGACACAACCGAGAGCAAAGCGAAGGGCATGGAAGAGCGCGTGGTGCTGGTGGACGAGAGCGACGCGGAGCTGGGCACGCTTGAAAAGCAGCGCGCGCACGCCGAGGGGCGGCTGCACCGCGCGCTTTCCGTGTTCGTGATGAACTCGCAGGGCGAGATGCTGCTGCAGCGGCGCGCGCCCGCCAAGTACCATTCCGGCGGGCTGTGGACCAACGCCTGCTGCTCGCACCCGCGCCCCGGCGAGCCCGTGGCGCTGGCCGCGCGCCGCCGCCTGCGCGAGGAGATGGGGATCGACTGCGCGCTGCAGCCGGCGTTCGCCTTTACCTACCGCGCGGACGTGGGCGACGGGCTGGTGGAGCACGAGTTCGACCACGTGTTCCTGGCCCGCTACGACGGCGAACCCGACCCCAGCGCCGACGAGGTGGATGGATGGCGGTGGGCGCCCGTGGACCAGCTGGCGGACGAGGTGGCCGCCGCGCCCGGGCGGTTCACCCCCTGGTTCCGGCTGGTGTTCGCCCGCCCCGACTGGGCGGGGCAGCTGGCCGCCTTTCAGCCGGCGGAGCGCTGACCTGTTCCGCGGCACCCGTGCACAACACCGCTACACGCGACAAGACGTGTCGGGAACGAACGCCGGGCGCCGCGCAGCGTATCCGGCGTTCCGTCGCAGGGTTACGTCCGGAGGACGCATAACCTGCGCTTATGGCCCGGCGCGTGCGGATCACTCCGCGCCGTCGCGCGCGCGACACCCCACCGGGAGATCGAAACGGGCGGCCGCAGCCGCCCTCCCCTGCTTCCGCAGAGCGGGGCCGGGGGGTGAGGGCCTGGCGGTCCGGTCCGTTGCCGTCGCGTGAGGGATGCGCGCCCGCAGGGCCGAGACCCCGGAGCGGCAGGGCAACAGCCGTATCGTTGCCCTGACGCGGAGGGGGCTCGGCGCCGTTGGCAACAGTTGTATCGTTGCCTACGGCGCGCGCAGCCCGGCCCGGAGCGCAGCGGAGGGGCACGCCCACACCCGCCGTCGCCGTTGACGTCGACGTTAGCGTTGGCCTCGACGTTCGATGGACCAGGCGCCGAAGCAGAACCACGGGATCCAGAGCGATCCGCGAGCATACAGAAAGCCACAGATGACCGATACCGCCGCTCCGCGCACCCAGTCCGCCCCGGCCGACGACCCGTCCGCCAACCCGCTGCTCTCCGGCGCCACGCCCATCCCCTTTCACAAGATCGCGGCCGAGCACGTGGTGCCCGCGTTTCGCGCGGCCCTGGAGCGCGCGCAGGCGGAGCTGGACGCCATCATCGCCGGGGAGGGCGAGCGGACGTACGACGACACCATCGCCGCGCTGGACGAGGTCGGCGAGCGGGTCACCCACGTCACCCGCCCCGTGACGCACCTGATGGCGGTGATGAACGCGCCCGCGCTGCGGTCCGCGTACGAGACGGTGCTGCCGGAGGTCTCCTCGTTCTTCGCCCGCATCCCGCTCAACCCCGAGGTGTGGGCCGCCGTCAAGGAGTACGCGGCAACGGACGAGGCCCGCGCGCTCACGGGCGTGCGCCGGCGGCACGTGGACAAGATGGTGCGCTCCTTCGTCCGCGCCGGCGCCGACCTGCCCGTGGAGCAGAAGAAGCGCGTGGAGGCGCTGCGCGTGGAGCTGTCGCGCCTTTCCACCGAGTTCGCCAACCACGTGCTCGATGCCACCAACGCGTGGGACCTGGTGCTGACGGACGAGGCGGACCTGGAGGGGCTGCCGGACTCCGCCCGGGCCCATGCGCGCGCGGCCGCGCAGGCCAAGGGGGTGGAGGGATGGCGCTTTACCCTCCAGGTGCCGTCGTACCAGCCGTTCATGCAGTACTCCGCCCGCCGCGACCTGCGCGAGCGCGTGTACCGCGCGTACATGAACCGCGCGTCCGGCGGCGAGCACGACAACCGCCCGCGCGTGCGGCGCATCCTGGAGCTGCGGCGCGAGCTGGCCGGCATCCTGGGCTTCAAGGACTACGCGGACTACACGCTGGAAGACAGCATGGCGGGGAGCGGCACCCGCGCCGTGACCTTCGAGGAGGACCTGGCCGCCCGCACCCGCCCCGTATGGGAGCGCGAGATGGCCGCCGTAGAGGCGTTCGCCCGCGACGAGCTGGGGATCACCCCGCTGCAGGCGTGGGACGTGTCGTACACCGTGGAGCGGCTGCGGCTGGCCCGCTACGACCTGGACGCCGAGGCCCTGCGCCCGTACTTCCCCCTGGACCGCGTGCTGCAGGGGCTGTGGGAGCTCACCCGCCAGGTCTTCGGCGTGCAGGTGCGGCCGCGGGAGCTGCGCGAGGTGTGGCACCCCGAGGTGGGTTTCTTCGACGTGCTGAACGAGGACGGCTCGCGGCTGGGCTCGTTCTACGTGGACTGGTTTCCGCGCGAGAGCAAGCGCGGCGGCGCGTGGATGAGCGGCATGCGCACGGGCGGGCCGCGGCCGCACGGGTGGGAGCCGCACCTGGCCGCGGTCGTGTGCAACGTGTCGCCGCCCGACGGCGGCCGCCCCGCCCTGCTGACGCACCGCGAGGTGGAGACGGTGTTCCACGAGTTCGGGCACCTGCTGCACCACGTGCTGTCGCGGGTAGAGGTGCGGGCGCTGGCGGGGACCAACGTGCCGTCGGACTGGGTGGAGCTGCCGTCGCAGATCATGGAGAACTGGACGTGGGAGCGCCCCGCCCTGGACCTGTTCGCGCGCCACTGGCAGACGGGCGAGCCCATCCCCGAGGCGCTGTTCGGAAAAATGCTGGCCGCCCGCCGGTTCATGGGCGCGTGGCACCAGATGCGGCAGCTGAGCTTCGGCACGGTGGACCTGGACCTGCACGTGCGCTTCGACCCGTCGCGCGACAGCGACCCCATCGGGCGGTCGCAGCAGGTGATGGCGCAGTTCAGCCCGTACCCGCGCTTTGCCGACGACCACTTCATCACCTCGTTCTCGCACATCTTCTCGGGCGGGTACGCGGCCGGGTACTACAGCTACCTGTGGTCGGCCGTGCTCGAGGCGGACGCGTTCAGCCGCTTTCAGCGCGAGGGGCTGTTCAGCCGCGAGGTGGGGCGCGACTTCGTGGACCACGTGCTCAGCCAGGGCGACGCCGAGGACCCGGCGGTGCTTTTTCGCCGCTTCATGGGCCGCGACCCCGACCCCGAGGCGCTGCTCCGGCGCGACCTGGACCTGGCGCTCCTGGAGCAGAACCAGGACGGATGATGAGCTAAGGCGTAGGCTCGACGGCGGGAGGAAGGCCGTCGCGGGTGAGGAAAGAAAGAACGGCGACGGCGGCGGGGGCGGGCGTGTCCCCCGCGAGCGCCCTCGATTGCCTGCCCCGTACGGGAGAGGGGGAGCAGATCCGTCACGGACCCTGTTCTGCCCCTCTCCGCGAGGAACGAGCGGGGAGGGGGACGGGGGGAGGGGCACTCCGCCGGTGCACCGAGCCAGCTCGACGCTCCAAAACTCCACCCGTGAAAAACCCCTCCCCCGAAGTTGGGGGAAGGGTCGCCGGCCGTCGCGAGGAACGAGCGAAAAGGCTGGCGGGGGAGAGGGCTCCCGTCGCACCGCGACGGCCCTGCCCGCCGTGAATCCTCTCCGCATCCCTCCGTCTTCTCCCTCGCGCTCCGCGTTCCGGACCGCGTCCACGACTCCCCCCTACGACCGCGGCGCGTCCGGTCCCATCATTCCCACGACCGCCATCGGCACCAGGCCGACCACCTGCACGCCTGCCGCGCGGCTCGCATCCACGGCGCTGACGACCTCGCCGTACGACAGCGACTCCGCGCCCTTCACGAACAGGACCTTGCGGGCGCGCGGGGCAAAGACGTCCGTCAGCATCCGCTCCAGGTCCGCCGCGGCCACGGGCTGGCGGTTCAGCAGGTAGCGGCCGCCGGGCTCCACCTCCAGCACCAGGTTGTCCGGCGACGACGGCTGCACGACGGTGTCGTCCACCGGCGGCACCTGCACGCTCAGCCCGCGCTGCAGCCCTTGCTGCACCACCATGAAGATGATCAGCAGCACCAGCAGCACGTCGATCATGGGCGTCATGTTGATCTCGCTGATGGAGCTCCCCCTGCGCCCGCCGATTCCCATCGCCATACATCCTCCTCCGCTCGTGGTTCAGTTACTTTCGCACTCTCGCACTTTCGCACTGCCGTTCAGTCCCGCGCCTCGACCGTGATCATGGCCACGCGCGGCATCCATCGCCTGCATCACCAGGGCATACGACACCCCGTGGTCCGCCTTGAGGTACAGCATGTTGTCGCCCTTCACGCCCCGGTCCCGGTAGGCCGCCGCCAGCCGCCCGGCCAGCGCGGGCGGGGGGATGGGCCCGGGCTCCGGCACCCCGTCGATCCAGTACTGGCCGTGGACGTCGATGCCGAGCGTCACCCGGTCCTCGCGGGCGGGGAGCGCCTCGCGCGCGGCGGGCAGCTGGGCCGTGAAGGGCAGCGTGGTGGTCACCACCATGAAGATGATGAGCAGCACCAGCATGACGTCCACCATGGGGGTGACGTTGATTTCGGCGGTGAGCCCGTGGGGATCCGGCGGCTTCGCGGTGATCGCCATCCTGCCCTCCTGTGATGTGGGGTTTTTCACAAGGGGAACGGACGGCGGCACCCCGTTTCTGACGCACGATGCCAGCCGCAGCCGTTGGTGTCCGCGAAGGCGGACAGCGTAAAGTTGTAGCCGCGAAGCCGCGAATTCATTCG
>DASQZE010000071.1:0-3284 GCA_035638875.1 Longimicrobium sp. | reverse complement strand
CGGAGTACAGCACCACGGCGGGAACGGCGCGGCTCAGGAAGTCGCGCGGGCGCACGCCCTTTACGTAGTTGAGCGTGCCGGCCAGCAGGTGCACCACGAAGAGCAGCTTGCCCGCCTGATAGAGCAGGTTGGCGGCCCGCTCGGCGAACACGCCGCCGCGAAAGGTGCCGGGCCATCCGTACTGCACCACAACGCCCAGCAGCGCCAGCAGCAGCCATCCCCAGCCGCGCGTCCACTCGCGAAAGTACGGCTGGGGGCGGGGATGGCTGCGCAGCAGGGCCATGAACAGCCCCACCAGCAGCAGCGCGCCCCCGGTCTGCGTCAGCAGTCCGATGGCGGAGACGAGGGCGCCGACGTTTTCGGGTAGCATGCGTGGCGGCGGGGGCACCTGGGAGTACGGCCGGCCCGGGGCGGGGGCCCCGGACGCGGGAGGAGATGGACGTTCAGCCGCGCGTAAGGCGCTTCTGGTCGGCGCGCGCCTGCTTTTCGCGCTGGCGGGCGTCGCGCGCGCGCTCGCCGGGGTAGCGGATGCTCACGTCCACGCCGCCCATCATGGCGAACCCGCTGATGCGCAGCACGGGCGCGTCGGGGTTCGTGGGCGGCGGCGCGTATCCCACCTGCCCGAACCCGCCCATCAGCGCGAACCCGTTCAGGTCCACGATCACACCGGGGGGCACGATGATCTCGGCGCCGCCCATGATGGCGAAGATGTTGACCTCCGTGACGCCCGGGGGCATGCGCGCCTCGCGAAAGTCCAGCTCCACGCCGCCCATCAGCGCCACCACGAAGGTTTCCTTCGCCGGGGTCCACACGCCCTTTCGCTCCGCGCCGCCCATGATGCCCACGATGAACTGCCGCTCGGCCACGTGCGCGCCGGTGGACGGGCTCACGTAGGTGCGCGGCGTGGCCATGTGCGATGCGCCGGCCTGCACCACGGGCAGGTCGCTCACCAGCGCGCGCAGCTCGTCCAGCGTGGCAGCCCGGTGGGCGCCGTCCAGCCGCTCCTCCAGCGCCTCCACGGACAGGTTGTCCGCCGCGAAGTGCTCGGTGAGCTGGACGATGATGCTCTGCCGCGTCTGCTCCAGCGGAACGGGAACCGAGGCGGGAAACGACTGGGACATGCGGACTCCTGTGGGTGCGCCCGGCGGGCGGCGGATCCAGCGCCGCAACGTATGCCGGACAGGGCGGACGAGCAAGCTTCACGACACCGGACCGGAGGCTTCTGCACACCTTCGGCACGGCCGTTGCTTTCAGATGTGAAACGGGTTCCCCCGCTGTTTCGTTTCACCCAAGGAGAATGAGCATGCTCAAGAAGCTGATGACGCTGGCCGCGATGGCCCTGTTCGTGGGTTCGGCGGCCTGCACGGCCGAGGTGGAGGACGAGGGCAAGGCGCCGTCCGTCGAGGTCAAGGGCGGCGAGATGCCCGAGGTGGACGTGGACCCGGCGAACGTGGAAATTACGAGCGACACGCAGCAGGTCGTGACGCCCGAGGTGAACGTCACGCCCACCGAGGGCAACGATCCGTAGTCCCGGATCCTGACGGATGACGGCGGCCCCGGCGGATTCACTCCGCCGGGGCCGCTCCGTTTCTGGCGGTCGCTCTCGCCGCCGCGTATGATCGTCGGCGAGCCGCGGGCGAACAGCCAATGAACACCGTTCGAACGCCGGCGAACACCCCTGCGAACACGAGATGCGTCCGCGGAACGGGTGCGGGGGCGGCTCTCGATCATCGGATTTCGCTCGATCTGGCCGGTCCATGGGGTGGCGGAGCTTCCATCCGGAGCGAATGAATTCGCCGCTGGAAATTCGCGAAGTCCGCCTGCGCGGACTGCACGGGATAGATCGTTCTGGCGTCCCGGCAGACGGGTGTGATGACGGCAATGGGTAGCGGGGAGACAAGGATGGACGGACGCGCGGCGGGGATGCTGCTCATCGGCATCGGCGTGGTGGCGATCATCGCGGGGGCGCTGGCGATGACGGGCGCGCTCGGATGGTTCGGGCGGCTGCCGGGCGACATCCGCATCGAGAACGGCGGCACGCGGGTGTACTTCCCCATCGTCACCATGCTCGTGCTCTCCGTCGTCCTCAGCCTGGTGATGTGGATCATCCGCCGCTTCTCCTGATTCGTTCGCGAACGGTCGTTCACTTTCGCACTTCGCACTTCGCACTCACGCACTCACGCATTTTGTCTCCGTCTCCCTGGCAGATCTGGATCGACACGGGCGGCACGTTCACGGACTGCCTTGCGCTGGATCCGCACGGCACGGTGCGCCGCGCGAAGGTGCTCAGCAGCAGCGCCCTGCGTGCCGTCGTCGCGGACGTGGAATCCGCGGACACGCTGCGCATCGCGGAGGAGTGGGGCGCGGCGGCGGGCGTGGTGGACGGGCTGGAGATGGGCGTGCTGGGGAGCGACAGGGCACCGGCGCGCATCGCATCGTACGATCCGGCGTCAGGGCAGATGCGGCTGGAGCGGGCGATGGACGGCATCCACCGCGGCGCGGCGGTGGAGGTGCGGTCTCCGGAAGAGGCGCCCATCCTCGCCGCGCGGCTGGTGACGGGAACGGCGTTCGGCGCACCGCTGCCGCCGCTGGCCATGCGCCTGGCGACCACGCGCGGCACCAACGCCCTGCTGGAGCGGCGGGGGGCGCCCACGGCGCTGTTCATCACCCGCGGCTTTGGCGACCTGCTGCGCATCGGCACGCAGCAGCGGCCAGACCTGTTCGCGCTGGACGTGCGCAGGCCGGCGCCGCTGTACGCGGAATCCATCGAAGTCACCGAACGTCGCGCGGCGGACGGGTCCGTGCTGCTGCCGCTGGACCTGGCGTCCGCGCGGGTGGCGGCGGAGGGGCTGGCGGCGGGCGGGATCCGCTCGGCGGCCGTGGCGCTGGCGCACGCGTTCCGCGATCCGGCGCACGAGCGCGCGCTGGCGGAGGCGCTGCGCGAGGCAGGCTTCGAACACGTGTCGCTGTCGTCGGAGCTGGCGCCGTTCATCGGGCTGCTGGCACGGGCGGAGACGGCGGTCGTGGACGCGTACCTGGGGCCCGTGATCGGCCGCTACCTGGAGGGTGTGCGATCTGCGGTGGGCGGCGGGCGGCTGCACGTGATGACGTCCGCGGGCGGGCTGGTGCGGCCGGAGGACTTCCGCGCCAAGGACTCGCTGCTGAGCGGGCCCGCCGGCGGCGTGGTGGGCGCGGCGCTCGCGGGGCGCCGGGGCGGACACGCGCGGGTGATCGCGTTCGACATGCGCGCCACGTCCGTGCTCGTGCCGCCCATGTCGAACGCG
>DASQZE010000070.1:0-9684 GCA_035638875.1 Longimicrobium sp. | reverse complement strand
CCTGCAGCCCCGTGGCCGGATCGTAGGTGTAGCTGGCCGTATCCGCGGGAATTCGGTGCCCGGTCCCCTCCGTGGGATGCCTGGGGTACCGCTGCACCACGCTGCCGATCTGGGTGGTCCGGCTCGCGTAGACCACCGGCGGAAAGATGCGGAGCGTGAGCCGGTTGAGTGCGTCGTACCGCATCCAGATGTAGGCCGCCGAGTCGGACTGCGTGGCCGCGCGGCTTTCCGCGAACCGCCGCGTGCGCACCCGCACCACGTTGCCGGCCTGGTCGTAGAACGTGCTGTCGCGCATCCCATCCGGGGCGATCTCCACGATCTGCCGCCCCGCAAGGTCGTACTCCCACCGGGTGCGGAGGGTGTCCACGTCGGCTGCGTCGGGAACGGACCAGCGCTCCACCATCTCCAGGTTGCTCGCCACGTCGTAGTGGTTGCGCACGTGCAGCGACTGCGGCGGAGCGCCGCGCCACTCGGGCCCCGTGGCGATGGTCTCTCGCACCCGGCCGACGGAATCGTAGATCGTGGTGTCCTGCTGCCAGACCGTGTGCGCGCTGTCTACGGGAACGCGCGTGCGGATGACGCGGCCCAGCCGGTCCGAGAGGGATTCGGTCCGCCACCCCAGCGGGCTGATGGAGGCAGCGAGGTTGCCCCGAACGTCGTACACGATGCTTTCGGTGGCTCCGCCGGGCGCCACCACGGCGCGCAGCAGCCCCGGGGCGGTCGCGTGCGAAGCATCGTGGTACTGGTAGTTCACCCGCCGCAGGGTGCTGGCACCCACCTGCTCCCACGCCCGCCGGCCGGCCGTGTACCCCGTGGTCGTCACCTCCCCCTCGGGAGACACGATCCGCGTGGGGGCCGCCGCCGCGGCGTCCCATTCCAAGATCGTCGTGGCGTTGCGCAGGTCGCCGTACGGACTCCACGCGGTGGTGCTGGCGAGGTAGCCCAGCGCGTCGTACTGCGCCGTCGTCTTGAAGCCGTTGGGCGCCACCGTCTCCGTCACCAGCCCCGGCCAGCGGCCGTCGCCGCGGCGGATGGTGGTGACCTGGCTCAGGATGTTGCGCATGGAGACGGGCGCGCCCCAGCGGTCCACCTTCCACCAGAGGCAGTCGCACAACCCTCCCGCGCCCGGCCGGGGCCCATCGAATACGATGTGCACGCTGTCGGCGTTCACGGACACGCCGTTCATCCCCAGCGTCTGCACCGCGCCTACGACCGTGTTGGCGGTCACCCCGGCCGAGAGCGGCTGGATGGCGTTGTGGAAGCGCACCTTGCTGTAGCCCAGCGTCTGCGCCACGCCGCGGCGGTCCGTGCGCCGGGTGATCCACCTGGTGCTCAGGTAGTACCCAAACGTCACGAACGTGGAGCCCGGCGTCGGGTCGCTGATGCGCGTGACCCGGCGCGAGACGTCGCCGCACAACCAGCTGTCCTGGTAGCCGCTGTCCGGCGCCGGGGAGCGCACCCGGGACAGGGCCGTGGTGGACGTGGTGCACCCGGGCCCCAGGGTGCCGTACTCGAACAGGTAGCTCAGCATCTCCGGGTGCGCGGACGCGGACGGCAGGACGATGGACTTCAGCCGCATCTCCTCGGGGGTGCCTTCCGGGAGCCAGACGAACTGCGTCACGTGGCCCAGCGCGTTCTCCGTCGCCGTGTGGTAGCCCGAGCTGCTGAAGTGCACCTTTGCGCCGCCGGGGAGCAGGCGCACGTAGCCCAGGCCGCCGGCCCCGGCAGTCAGTACGTCCACGCCGTCGTAGGCGTCCGCCGTCCAGGGGCCCGCGGCACTCGTGCCCTGGTACAGCCGGGCGCTGCCGTCACCGCCCACCCACAGCTTTTCCGTGTCGGTCAGGGGGAACACCTGCTCCACCCCCGACAGCCACCACCCCGCGCCGAAGGGGCTCCTGGAGCGGTTCACCAGAATCATCCGCCCGGTGCGGGAGGCGTCGGCGACCGGGGCCTGCGTGCCGTTGAGCCACTCCGCCGTCACCACCAGCGAGTACGCGTACACCCCGGTCTTGAAGGTCGTATCCGCGGCCAGGAACGACAGCGCGATGCGCCGGGTCTGACTCGCGCCCCAGCCCTTCCACCGCCGCTGCGCCACCTGCGTTCCGTTTACCAGCAGCACGGCGCGGATGCTGTCCGGCACCGTTCCCGCGGGCCCGGTGAACTGCGTGGCCACGATCGGGTTGGGCCAGGCGTGGTCGCTGTTGTAGGTGAGCACGGGCGTGCGCGCCTTGTTCAGCACCCGCACCGAGGGCAGCGCGTGCGCCACTCGCAGGTCGCCGCACTCCGACGCGGTGCCCGGCCCCGTGGACACGACCACGCACGCATCGCGCTGAATGCGCAGCAGTGACGCCGCGTCTCCCGGATAGCCGGGGCTGGGCACCGCCGGCACCGTCACCGTGGTCGTGCCGCTGACGGTTCCGCTCAGTGTCGCGAGCTGCACGGGGCCGTTGGATGGGGATGCCGGCGTCGTGAAGCTCACGTCCACCCACGCCGCTGCCCCGGCCGAGAGCATCACGGAGGTCTCGGACGGCGCGCAGTCCGCGAACCCCGCCGGGCAGCTCGCGCCCATGCTGAACGTGCCTTGAGCGGTGCCCGTGTTCGTCAGCCGGTAGCGCAGCGCGCCACGCGTGCCGGCCGCCACCACGGCCGCCGGCGTCTCGGCGGTGATGGTCGCGCTGGGCGGGGGCGGCGCGGGGCCCGAGAACGTCGCCGTCTGCGTGGAGCAGTTGGGACCGTACTCCGACATGTCGCAGATGGTCGCCGTCAGCGTGTTCGTGCCCGTGCCGATGCTGACCGTGCCCATGGACACCGCCGTCGTGCCGTTGCTCGTGGAGTAGCTGAAGTTGCCGGTAACGTTCTGGGTCCCGCTCGCGTTCGCGAACGTGATCGCCCGGCTGTTGTGGTTGAGCGCATAGCCGTCCGACCAGTCGATGGTCACGCTCAGCGCCCCCGCCGCAAAGCTTCCCGAACTGGGGGAGAACGTGACCACCGGATCGGTCGTGTCCACCGGGCCGCATGGCTCTTCCTGGCATTGGGCGGCGGCCCTCCCGGGGAGGAAAGCCAGCGAGGCAAGGACGAGGAACGGGAGAACACGGGCGCAGGAGTAGCGCGGGGCCGAACGTCGCATGCGGCAGGAAGTCGGAAGGGAGAAGGGATGGGGGCGCTGCGGCGGGGCGGGGGTGCGAACGGGCAAGGCTGCAAGTATTACATGCAATCCGCGGCCGTACAAGCCGAACTGTGTAGCAATTCAGGACGGGCCGACACCAACGTGCGAATGTCCATCATCCGGACAGCAGCGCTCCCGCAGCCAGGGAGAAGCAATCGGTGCAGACCTCTTGTACGTGAGACAACCGGCGTCCCTACCCGGATGCTCGCCGTGCAGGGGCGGCAGGGCGCGTGGAGCAGGGCGCAGGGTTTCCGGTAGTGTCACGTGGGGACGTGGGGAACAAGCCACGGTTTTGACCGCGCCGATGGAATCCGCGCGTCAGCTCGGTGGGACGGCGGGCGGGTGCGTCCAGGAGGGTCCCGCGCCTTGAGCCACCCGCACGTCGTGCGGGAGCGCGGCGATCGTCAGCCCCGGACGGTGCGGGCGGCGGCGAGGCGGATGGCGAGGGGGTCGCTGACGAGCGTGCGCAGGGTGCGCATGTAGGCGTCCACGTCAAAGCGGTCGGGATCCATCACCACCTGCAGGGCGCACCCTTCAATGAAGCCCGCCGCCACGGCCGCCAGCCCGTCGCCGTCCACGCCCTCGTAGCGTTCGGGCTCGGCGTCCACGACGGCCTGGGCCAGGGGGCGGAACGCGTCGCGGTAGCGGTCCAGCGCGGCGCGGATCATCCGCTTCACGTCGTGGTGGCGCGTGCCCATCACCCAGAAGTCGAAGAACAATTCCACGCGGTCGCGCTGCCGGGGCAGCCGCTCCACGTCGCGGCGGATGGCGCTCAGCATCCGCTCGCCGGGGGTGCGGCCCTCCAGCAGCGCCGGCAGCTCCGGTCCTACGACGGTCACCTCCAGAAGCCACTCCAGCAACGCCACCAGCAACCCGTCGCGGTCGCCGAAGTGAAAGAAGACGAGCCCGCTGCTCACCCCCGCCTCGGCCGCCACGTTGCGCCCCGTGAGCCCCGCCAGCCGCTCGCGCGCGGCAACGCGGTACGCCGCGCGGAGAATCTCCTCGCGGCGCTGCTCTTCCGGTGCTTTGCGTCCAGGCATGCTCTGCGGCGGTGCGGGAAAACCGGATCGAGCCGGGCGATTCCGGGACCGGCAAGAATCAGGCAGTGTTCCGTACGCAAGATAACGGAAAAGCGTTTCGCACGCAGATGCAAAGAGGAGCAGGGAAACGATCTCCCTGCTCCCTCTGCGATTTCGTGTGGCCGGCCTGCTGCCGTTCCCCCGCTCCCTCCGACACGCTGGCCAATCGTCGACCCGGCTCGGCGTACGTGCGCCGAGGACCGGGAGCGCGGCTGGTCAGGTTGGAGCGACCGCTGGGTCCACGCACCATCGCGACGCTGGCTCGCACCATTCCGACCGCTGGCAATGCGTTTCGCACCACGTGACGTGCCCGGCGGTGCAGAGTTCCGTACCAATACCTTGAAGCCCCTGAACGGTGCCGCGATGAAACGGCACGGCTCCCGTGGCGAACGACTCTACGCGCAGTCCCTCTATCCGCAGCTTCTTCATGGCGCATCCCAGCTGGTGGTGAACGTGGCACCGGGAGCGGCACTCCCGGCGTGGAGTTCCGAATATGGCCGGGAAGGCCTTCGAAGTAAATGACGTATTGCGAGCGCCGTTTGCCCATCAGGCCGGCGTGGGATGCTGGGCCAGGCGCACGGCGACCGCCTCCACCACCAGCTGGCGGGCGCGCTCGGCGATCTGGTCCAGCGACGGCGTCTGGGCCAGCGTGCGCTCGGCGTAGCGGCGCACCTCGTCCAGCGTGGGCACGTGCGGCAGCTCGATCCTGGCCAGCACGGCCGCCGCGTGCGATCCGGCACCCTGCATCCGCGCCTGCAGCTCGTGCCAGTCCGGCCGGGCCGCCAGCGCCGCCGCCGCCTGCGCCGCGATGCGGTCCGCCGGGAACGACGCCGCCAGCTGGCGGGCGACCTTCTCCACTACCTTGGCACCCAGCCGGCGCTCGTTGGCCACCACGTCCGCCGGCGGCTCGCCCAGCTCCCACACCAGCACCACCCACGACATCGCCTTGAGCGCGTAGTACGTGGGATCGATCTCGTACCAGCGGAAGCCCTGGCGCGTGGAGCGCTGGTAGGCGTGGTGGTTGTTGTGCCACCCCTCGCCCAGCGTGATGAGCGCCAGCCACCAGTTGTTGCGCGAGTCGTCGCCCGTGACGTAGCGCTGGTTGCCGTGCACGTGGGCCAGCGAGTTGATGAAGAACGTGCCGTGGTACAGCAGCACCGTGCTCCAGAAGAACCCGACGACCAGCATCCCCCATCCGCCGAAGATCCAGCACGCCACCGCCAGCACGACGGCGGGCATCAGCGCATGCTTGTCCAGCCAGCGCATCTCCGGGTAGCGGGCCAGGTCCGGCACCGCCTCCACGTCCGTCTCCTCGTGCCGCCGGTCGAAGACCCAGCCCACGTGCGAGTACAGGAAGCCGCGATGGCGGGGCGAGTGCACGTCGTCTTCCGTGTCGCTGTGGAGATGGTGATGGCGGTGCACGGCGGCCCACCACATCGCGCCCCGCTGCGCCGAGCTCTGCGCCACCCACGCCAGCACGAACTGCCCCGCGCGGCTGGTCTTGAACGAGCGATGGCTGAAGTAGCGGTGGTACCCCGCCGTCACGCCGAACATCCGCACTACGTACAGCACCGCGCACACCACCAGCGCCTGCACCGTCACGCCGGTCCACAACGCGCCCAGGCAGGCCAGGTGCACCAGCACGAAGGGAATCGTGTGCGGATAGATGATGTCGTCGTGGAACTCTTCGTCGTGATCGGCTGCGTGGTTCGCCATGCGGGTGCTCGTGCTGGGTACGATGGTCACGCGCGGAGTTGCAGCATTGACCGTGTGATCAACGATAGCAGATGTTGATCACTGGGTCAATGAGGGGGAGGTGGACGGTGATTATCCTCGGCGGCCCGCGTCCACTCGGACCATCTCGTCCCGCTCGGACGGAAGGGCGCCCTCGCCAGGGCCGCTGCACGGGTGGCACCGATCGGCCCGTGCTCCACCCATCCGCACGCCATGGATTCGGATTCCGGCCTGGAAGGACGCCGCGGCCGCAAGTACCTTTCGGCGGCTGCCGCGACCGCGTTTCTCACGGGGGCGTCGCACGTGCGCGTGCGGACGGTCATCCGGTGGAGCGCGTACGTCGCCGTGCCCGTGATCCCGACGATGGTGGAGCTCGCCGGCTGGAACACGTGGCACAAGCTGCCGCTGCTCCCCAGCTTTCACGTCATCTACTGGTGGGCGGGGCTGGTCTGCGCCGTCATGCTGTACGAGAGCATCAGCCGCGGGCGGCAGGCGGTTGCGTGCAAGGGGTGTCGAAGCGGCGATTTTGCCTTATCTTAAACTGGTTGGGATTGCGCTTTTGGCCGACAGCAAGGGGAGGCTCCAGTGGTAGCAAGCAACGGCTCTCGGGCCGCGACAAATCAGGAACCCGCCCGCCGGGCCCGCGGCAACTCGGGCACGCTGGCATACCTGCGCCGCATCGGGACGTACCTCTGGATCGGACTCGTGAACCCGGGGCCGCCCACCAGCGCTCCCTGGCACAGCGGCTCCCGCTCGGCCTAGCGCTGCCCCCACACGGGCGCCGCAAAAACCCCGTCCCGCCTTCATCGGCGGGACGGGGTTTCGTTTCGTGCGGACTTCAGCCGGCGGGATCGGACGGCGCACCCCATCCGCCGCCGCCGGGCGTCTCCAGCAGCAGGCGGTCGCCGGCCTCCACCTCGATGCCATCCACCGAACCCAGCTCCACCGTCTCCCCGCCGGCGCGGAGCACGCGCTGGCGGCCGGGGGCGCCGGACCCGCCGCCGTGCATGCCGTACGGGCCCTCCGCGCGGTGCTGCGTGAGCACGGAGAGCGACATGGGCGCCAGAAAGGTGAGCTCGCGCACGGCCCCGTCGCCGCCGCGGTGCGCGCCCGCGGCGCCGCTCCCCGCGCGGATGCCGAAGCGCTCCACCCGCACGGGATAGCGGTGCTCCACCACCTCGGGGTCCGTGATGCGCGTGTTGGTCATGTGCGTGTGCACGGCGCTCGCCCCGTCCCACCCCGGCCCCGCGCCCGCCCCGCCGCACACCGTCTCGTAGTAGCCGAAGCGCTCCGATCCCCAGAGCACGTTGTTCATGGTCCCCTGGCTGCAGGCGGCCACACCCAGCGCCTTGAGCAGCGTATCCGTCAGACGCTGGCTCACTTCCGTGTTTCCGCCCACCACCGCCGGGTCGCGCGCCGGATCGTCGCCGAAGGGCGGGTTCAGCAGGCCGGGGGGCAGATGCAGGTCTACCGCGCGCAGCAGCCCCTCGTTCAGCGGCAGGGGCTCGCGCACCAGCAGGCGCAGCACGTACAGCACCACGCTGCGGACGATGGCGGGCGTGGCGTTCAGGTTGCCGGGATGCACGTCCGCCGATCCGTCGAAGCGGATCTCCGCCCGGTTGCCCTGCACCTCGATGCGCACGCACAGCGGCGAGCCGTCGTCCAGCCGCTCCTCCGCGCGGTAGCTGCCGTCGGGGATGCGGCGCAGGGCGTCACGGATACCGGCCTCCGCGCGGCGTTTGAGCGCTTCCATGTACCCCGCGACGGCGTCGGGCCCGTGCTCGCGGGCCAGGGCGCGCAGCATCTCCGCGCCGCGATGGTTGGCGGCTACCGCGGCGGCGAGGTCCGCCAGGTTGTCGTCGATGGTGCGGGAGGGATGCGGGCCGCCCGCCAGCACGTCGCGCATCGCATCCCACCGGGCTTCGCCGGCGCGGACCAGGTGCATGGGGCGGATGACGACGCCCTCCTCCGCCAGCGTGCGCGCGGCGGGGGGCATGGAGCCCGGCCGCGTGCCGCCGATCTCCGCGTGGTGCGCGCGGCTGGCCACGTAGCCGATGAGCCGCGCGTCGTCCCCGTGCACGGGCGTGATGACGGTCACGTCCGGCAGGTGCGATCCGCCGAAGCCCGGGTGGTTGGTGACGATGACGTCGCCGGGCTGCATGCTGACGGCATCGCGCACGGCGCGGACGCACAGCCCCATGGCGCCCAGGTGCACGGGGATGTGCGGCGCGTTGACCACCAGCTCGCCGTCCGCGTCCAGCAGCGCGCAGCTGAAGTCCAGCCGCTCCTTGACGTTGGTCGACAGCGCCGTGCGCCGCAGCATCTCGCCCATCTCACCGACGAGCGCGCGGAAGCGGGAGACGAAGAGCTCCAGGCGGACAGCTTCGGGAGTGCCAAGTGCCAAGTCCCGAGTGCCAAGTTGCTGGTGCCGTTCCTCGGCACTTGGCACTTGGTCCCTGGCACTGTCGCCGCGGGCCTCAGCGACGAGCATCAGGTTCCCGGCACCGTCCACGCCCGCGCTCCATCCCGCGGCGACGTACGTAGCGCTGTGCTTCTCCGCCACGAGCGCCGGGCCTCCGATGCGCGCCCCGGGGCGGAGGGCATCGCGCTCGTACACGGGCACGTCCGTCCACGCGCCGCCGATCCACGTCGCGCGGGTGCCGGCGGGGTGCGCGTCGTGCGGGTCGGGCGCGGGGGAGGACGGTGGATCGGGGACGCGGGTGGATGCGATGGCGCGCACGGACTCCACCTCGATGGGGCGCGCGGCCGGGCGGTGGCCGTAGACGGCGGCGTAGCGGGCCTCGAACGCGTCGCGCAGGGGCGTATCCGCGTCCCACTCGATCGTCAGGGTGCTGTCCTGCCCTGTGTAGCGCAGGTTGGCGATGCGGCGGCGGATGGCGATCTCCCCGCGCGGCACGCCCTCGCGCGCGACTGAATCCGCCGCCTCCGACGCGAGCGCATCGAACAACGCGGGCAGGGTGGATTCGACGTCGTCCAGCGGGCGCAGCACCTGCCGCTCGGCGAAGCGCTCCAGGGGCGCGTGGCCGATGCCCAGCGCGCTCAGCAGCCCCGCGTCCGTCGGCACGACGACGGTGCCGATGCCCAGCCGCGATGCCACGCCGCACGCGTGTTGCGCCCCCGCCCCGCCGAACGCCACCAGCGCGTACGCCGACGGATCGTAGCCGCGGCGCAGGCTGATGCCCCGGATCGCGTCCGCCATCCGCTCGTCCGCGATGTCGATGAGCCCCGCCAGCAGCGCCTGCCGGTCCACCGCTTCGCCCGTCCCGGCGCGCACGGCATCGGCGAGCGCGTCGGCGGCCGCCGCGGCGGGCGCGGGATCGACCGGGATGGCGAAGCGCGCCGGATCCAATCGGCCCAGGAGGAGGTTGCAGTCGGTGATGGTCAGCGGGCCGCCCGCGCCGTAGCACGCCGGTCCCGGCGACGCACCCGCGCTCTCCGGCCCCACCCGCAGCCCCTGCGCATCGAACGCGCAGACGGAACCGCCGCCGGCAGCCACGCTCTCAATGGCCAGCGCGGGCGCCACGATCCGCGCGCCGCCCACCTCGTGCTCCCACACGTACTCGAAGTCGCCGTCCACGCGCGACACGTCCGTGCTCGTCCCGCCCATGTCGAAGGCGATCACCCGCGGGTAGCCCGAGCGGCGCCCCGCCCGCGCCGCGCCGGCCACGCCGCCGGCCGGCCCGG
>DASQZE010000069.1:0-5121 GCA_035638875.1 Longimicrobium sp. | reverse complement strand
GCCATGGCTCCCGACGCGCGGCGGCTGGAGGTACTGAACGAGGTGGCGCGCATCGCCACCCTGGACCTGGAGCTGCGGCCCATGTTCCAGCGCGTGGCCGACGCCCTGCGCCGCAAGTTCGGCTGGGAGTACGTGGCGTGCTGCTCGGTGGACTGGGAGCGCAACCGCTTCGTGTGCGAGGCCGTGTCGTCGGAGATGGCGTCCGCCATCCACGTGGGATACACGCGCGAGCTGGGGAGCGGCGTGGTGGGCGAGGTGGCGCTCACGGGCCGGTCCATCCTGCTGGACGACGTGGAAACCTCCCCCAACTACGTGGAAACGCTCCCCGGCGCCCGCTCCGAGCTGTGCGTGCCCGTGCGCCACGGCGGGCGCACGGTGGCCGTGCTGAACCTGGAGAGCACGCGCGCGGGGCTGTTCCACACCCAGCTTGCCCTGCTGGAGACGGTGGCGGAGCAGGTCGCCGGCGCCATTGCCAACGCCCGCCTGTACGACGAGGTGCGGCGCCGCGCGCGCTTGCTGGAGATGGTGAGCGAGGTCAGCAAGGCGGCGCTGGAGGCGGGAGACCTGGACCGGGTGCTCACGCGCATCGTGGACTACGTGCACCGCCACTTTCCCCTGAGCACCGCGGGCATCCTGCTGGTGGACGAGGAACGCGGCGAGTACGAGCAGACGGCACAGGCGGGAGGCGTGGAGGCGGGGCTGCCGCCGCGACGGAAGTGGACGCTGGAGGACGGCATCGTGGGGCGGGCCATCCGCACGGGGCGGCCGCAGCTGGTGATGGACGTGCACGCGGACGCGGACTACGTGGAAGTGGACGCGCGGGTGACGTCGGAGTACGCGCTCCCCATCCGGCTGGGCGGGCGCACGCTGGGGGTGCTGAACCTGGAGGGCACCACGCCGGACGCGTTCAGCCGCGACAACCAGACGGTGTTCCGCACCTTTGCCGACCAGCTGGCGGGGGCCATCCACATGGCCGCCATGAACCAGGAGCTGGAGCTGGCGAACGCGCGCCTGCGCCGGGCCAACCGCCGCCTGGCGCGCCTGTCCGCGCGCGACGGGCTCACGGGCGTGGCCAACCGCCGCCGGCTGGACCGCGCGCTGGTGATGGAGTGGCGGCGCGCGGGGCGCACGGAGACGCCGCTGTCGCTGCTGATGGCGGACATCGACTTCTTCAAGGACTTCAACGACCTGCACGGCCACCAGGCGGGCGACGAGGTCCTGCGGCAGGTGGCGAATGCGCTCGCGGGCTCGCTGCACCGTGCGGGAGACCTGGTGGCGCGCTACGGCGGCGAGGAGTTCGCCATCCTGCTCCCCGCCACGGACGCCGGGCACGTGCGCGTGGAGGGCGAGACCCTCCGCGCCGTGGTGGAGGCGCTGCAGATCCCCCACGGTGGCTCCACCGTGGGCCCGTGGGTCACGCTGAGCCTGGGGGCCGCCACCGCGCATCCCCGCCCCGGCCTGCGCCCCCGCACGCTGCTGGAGCGCGCCGACCGCGCCCTGTACCAGGCCAAGCGCGAGGGGCGGAACCGCGTCTGCGTGCTGCCGGAGGCGGAGGGGCTGGGCTGAGCACCGCGGAGGCGGAGTTCGAAGCAGGGCAGGCTTTTACGGCGCCCGCTTCGCGGAGCCCCTCACCCCCCGGCCCCCTTGCCCGCAAACTGCGCGGGAGAGGGGGAGACCTTCCGGCGCGGATGCTGGCATCGTGCACCCGCGGAGGGCCCCCTCCCCCCGGCCCCCTCCCCCGCTCCGCGGGCAGGAGGGGGAGAACTGCGCACACGGCGGAACCCGCCTCAGTGTACGGACCGGGGTGTATACCCTCTCCCACGCCGTTTGTGGGAGAGGGTGGCGAGGAACGAGCCGGGTGAAGGCCCTAGGGGTGAAGCCCCGCCCGTGACGGTCACTCCGCACGAACGTACTCCCGCACTAACGCACTAACGCACTCACGCACTGTTTCATCCATGACCACCAAGCTCCTCGCCGCCGGCTTTCGCCCCGAGCACTTCCGCTGGGAGGTGGACGGGTCCGTCGCCACCGTCACGCTCAACCGCCCGGAGCGGAAGAATCCGCTCACGTTCGAGTCCTACGCCGAGCTGCGCGACACCTTTCGCCGGCTGGCGTTCGCGACGGACGTGAAGGTGGTGGTGCTGGCGGGGGCGGAGGGCAACTTCTGCTCGGGCGGCGACGTGCACGAGATCATCGGGCCGCTGGTGCGGATGAAGGAGGAGGGCCGGATGGACGACCTGCTCGCCTTTACCCGCATGACGGGGGATACGGTCAAGGCCATCCGCGCCTGCCCCCAGCCCGTGATCGCGGCCGTGGACGGCGTCTGCGCGGGCGCGGGGGCCATCCTGGCGATGAGCAGCGACCTGCGGCTGGGGACGGCGCGCAGCAAGGTGGCGTTCCTCTTTACGCGCGTGGGGCTGAGCGGCGCGGACATGGGTGCGTGCGCGCTGCTGCCGCGCATCATTGGGCAGGGGCGCGCGAGCGAGCTGCTGTACACGGGGCGATCGATGGACGGGGCCGAGGCGGAGCGCTGCGGCTTCTTCAACCGCCTGGTGGAGCCGGACCTGCTGCTGGACGAGGCGCAGGCGCTGGCCCACGGCCTTGCCGCCGGCCCCACCTTCGCGCACGGGATGACCAAGCGCGCGCTGCACCAGGAGTGGTCCATGGGCGTGGACGAGGCCATCGAGGCCGAGGCGCAGGCCCAGGCCATCTGCATGCAGACGGAGGACTTCGCCCGCGCCTACCGCGCGTTCGCGGCGAAGGAGAAGCCCGTGTTCGAGGGGAACTGAAGTGCGTTAGTGCGGGAGTGCGTTAGTGCGTGAATGCGGGAGTTGGTCCGTACACGTCGCCGGCATGCGGCCAGAGCGAATGAATTCGCCGCAACAACTACACAAAGTCCGCCTGCGCGGACTCCCGTCCACACACCGTCCCGGTGCCCCGATGCGCAGTTAGGGCAGTTCGGCAGTTGAAGCCCTGTTCGTGTCGGACCTCGGTGAGAGACAGGGTTTACCGCCTTCCCAGCGGCGGGTTTACCCGCTCAGGACGGATGCACATCTGGAGCGAAGAAGTCGCGGGCGAATCGTGGGCGCGATGAGCCGGCACCCGTCCAGAGCGAATGGATTCGCCGCTGGAAATTCGCGAAGTCCGCCTGCGCGGACTGCCCCGGCGCAAGCCGGCCCGGTGCACCGGCGCGTCGTAACGCAGTTGAAGCCCTGTTCGTGTCGCGCCTCGGCGCGAGACAGGGCTTACCGCCAGCGGCGGCTTTAGCCGCTCAGGACGATTACCCGGCTTACTCGCCCCCACTTTCGCACTTTCGCACTCACGCACTTTCGCACTTTCGCACTTTCGCACTTTCGCACTTTCGCACTTTCGCACTCACGCACTCACGCACTTCCCCTCCATGCCCGACCGCACCTTCCTGACCTGGCCGTTCTTCACGGACGAGCACCGGCGCCTCGCGGCGGAGCTGGACGCGTTCGTGGAGCGGGAGATCGCGCCGCTGCCGCACGGCGGCGACGTGGACGCGACGTGCCGTATGCTCGTGCGCCGGCTGGGCGAGGCGGGCGTGCTGCGGCTGGCCGTCCCCGCGCCCCACGGCGGCGTGCACACGCGGCTGGACGTGCGCTCGCTGTGCCTGGCCCGCGAAACGCTGGCGCGCGCCAACGGCTTGGCGGACTTCGCGTTCGCCATGCAGGGGCTGGGCACGGGGCCCATCTCGCTCTTTGGATCCGAGGCGCTGCGCGAGCGCTACCTGCCGCCCGTGGCCGCCGGCGAGCGCATCGCCGCGTTCGCGCTGTCGGAGCCGGACGCGGGGAGCGACGTGGCCGCCATGACGACCACGGCGCGCCGCGTGGACGGCGGGTACGAGATCGACGGCACCAAGACGTGGATCAGCAACGCGGGGATCGCGGACCACTACATCGTCTTCTGCCGCTTTCCCGAGGCCGGCGAGCGCGGCTTCGCGGCGTTCGTGGTGGACGCGGACAACCCCGGACTGCGCATCAGCGAGCGCATCGAGGTCATCGCCCCGCATCCCCTGGGCACGCTGGCGCTGGAGGGCTGCCGCGTGGGCACCGATGCGCTCGTGGGCGAGGCCGGCGCGGGGATGCGCGTGGCGCTGGGGACGCTGGACGTCTTCCGCTCCACCGTGGGCGCGGCCGCGCTGGGGTTCGCCCGGCGCGCGCTGGACGAGGCGGTGCGGTGGACGCGCGGGCGGCAGGCGTTCGGCAAGGCGCTGTCGGACTTTCAGCTCACGCAGTCCGCCCTGGGGCAGATGGCGCTGGAGGTAGATGCCAGCGCGCTGCTCGTCTATCGCGCCGCGTGGGCCCGCGACGAGGGCGCGGACCGCATCACCCGCGAGGCGGCCATGGCCAAGCTGTACGCCACGGAAGCCGCCCAGCGCGTCATCGACACCGCCGTGCAGCTGTTCGGCGGGCGCGGGGTGGTGAGCGGCGCCCCCGTGGAGATGCTGTACCGCGAGATCCGCGCGCTCCGCATTTACGAGGGAACGAGCGAGATCCAGAAGCTCGTCATCGCCGGACAGCTGCTCAAGGAGGCGGACTGTTGATGCGATCCGTCGCATCCATCCTCCCGCTGCTCCTCGCCGCCGCCTGCTCCCGGACGCCGGGGCCGGACGACGCGCCGGGGACCTACCTGCTGCACCTGCGGGATGCGTCGGACACGCTGTGGGTGCAGCCGGGCGGCGGATTCATCCACCGGTACGCCGCGGACGACGGGCCGCCGATGGTGACGCGGGGCACGTGGGTGTTCGAGCCGTCCACGGACCCGCCGATCGTGACGTTCCACGGGTTCCCGTTCCGCGGGCCCGGAACCCACGCGACCGATCCGTCCCGCCGCGGCACCTGGCCTGCATCCATCCACCGCACGCTCACGGGCACCGTGGTGCTGCCGATGGACGCGGGCGTCTCGCTGCGCTACCACCGCATCTCCACGCTGATGCTGGGGAGCGGCGCCGGGCTCGCGGAACCGGCGCCGGCGGACAGCCAGCGGGCCGGACCATGGCGATGAGCGGATGCACCCCGTCCCCTGCCCGAGGAGAAGCCGGATGACGATGAACACGGGGATCGCGCGGGCGGTGTGGCGGTCATGCTCGGGATCGTG
>DASQZE010000068.1:0-2584 GCA_035638875.1 Longimicrobium sp. | reverse complement strand
GAACGTGCTGGAAAGCATCGCCCTCAAGAACGGGTGATCCGCCAGTGATCACCTACGTCGTCCTGATCGTGGTCGTGGCCTTTGCGTTCGACTTCATCAACGGCTTTCACGACTCGGCCAACTCCATCGCCACCGTGGTGGGCACGCGGGTGCTGAGCCCCGTGGCGGCGGTGCTGTGGGCCGCGTTCTTCAACTTCGTCGCGCTCTTCACCGTGGGGACGGCGGTGGCAAAGGCCATCGGCTCGGGGATGATCGACCTGGCGATCGTCACGCCCACGGTCATCCTGGGCGGGCTGCTGGGCGCCATCATCTGGAACCTGCTCACCTGGTTCTGGGGGCTGCCCAGCAGCTCGTCGCACGCGCTCATCGGCGGCTACGCCGGGTCGGCGGTGGCGGCGGCGGGGATGGGCGCCATCGAGTGGGGCACCAAGTGGGTGCAGACGATCAGCTTCATCGTGCTGTCGCCCCTGATCGGCATGTTCCTGGGGTTCGGCCTGATGGTGGCCGTGATGTGGATCTTTCACCGCGTGCCGCGGGGCCGGGTGGACCGCGTGTTCCGCGTGGGCCAGCTGGCCAGCTCGGCGCTCTTTTCGCTGGCGCACGGGGCCAACGACGCGCAGAAGACCATGGGCATCATCGTCTCGCTGCTCGTTTCGGTGAACACGCTGTTCGCGCAGGAAACGGGGTGGCTGCACCGCTTCTACGTGCCCAACACGGACACCATCCCGTTCTGGATCGAGCTGTGCGCGTACTCGGCGCTGTCGCTGGGCACGCTGTTCGGCGGGTGGCGCATCGTGCACACCATGGGGTCGCGCATCACGCGGCTGCGGCCCGTGGGCGGGTTCTGCGCAGAGACGGGGGGCGCCATCAGCATCCTGATGGCCACCAGCTTCGGCATCCCGGTGAGCACCACGCACACCATCACGGGCTCCATCGTGGGTGTGGGCGCCACCACGCGGCTTTCCGCCGTGCGCTGGGGGATCGCCGGCCGCATCGTGTGGGCGTGGGTGCTGACGATCCCGGCCGCGGCCATCATGGCCGCCATCAGCTACGTGATCCTTGCCCAGTTCGCCCCGGCGATGCCGACGCCGTGAGGGACGGAGGGAAGTGCGTTAGTGCGTTAGTGCGGTAGTGCGTTAGTGCGGAAGTGATGAGCCCCCGCCGGACCAGGTCCGGCGGGGGTTTTCACGTTCCGGAGCCGCGCGGCGCGGAAAACGGGCACGGGAAGGGATCGAGCGGGGCGGGCGATCCTCCGTCCGGGCGGTTGAACCCGCGGCTGGAACGTCACGAAGTCCGCCTGCGCGGACTGCGCGCACCCGTACCCGTCGCAGTAGTGGAGATCCGCGCGTAATCCGCCATCGACATTCCGCATTCGCATCGGCGCCGTTACAAAGGGTGGGTAGCGTCACGCATCCGCACGATCGAGATTTGTCACGGCCGAGCCGATCCCGTTCCACCATCCATCGAACCGCACACCGAGCATGCGCATCGCGCTCATCTCCGACATCCACGCCAACCTGCCGGCACTCCGGGCCGTCCTCGCGCACGTGGCGGGGCAGCGGGAGATCGCGGCCACGTACCACCTGGGCGACCTGGTGGGATACGCGCCCTGGCCCGACGAGACGGTGGCGCTGCTGCGCGAGGCGGGGATCACCGGGATCGCGGGGAACTACGACTCCACCGTGGCCACGGACTACAAGCACTGCGGCTGCAAGTACGAGGACCCGCGCCAGGAAGAGCTTTCGCACCTCTCGTACGCCTGGACACGTGCGCACGTGTCCGCGGAGACGAAGCAGTTCCTGGGATCGCTGCCGTTTCGCCTGGACGTGCGGCCGCGCGGCGGGCACACGCCGGGGCCGCGCGTGATCCTCGTCCACGGCACGCCCACGCTCAACACGCTGTACTGGACGCGGGACCGCGACGATGCGTTCTGCCTGAAGATGGCGGAGCAGGCGGGCGCGCGGCCCGGAGACGCGATCTGCTTCGGGCACACGCACGTGCCGTGGCACCGCGAGGTGGAGGGCATCCACTTCGTGAACACGGGCTCCGTGGGGCGCCCCAAGGACGGCGACTGGCGGGCGGGATACGTGGTGCTGGACGCGGGCGGCGACGTGCCCGGCGTGGAGTTCGTCCGCGTGGAGTACCCCGTGCACGAGACGGCCGATGCCATCCGCCGCAGCGACCTCCCCGACGACTTCGCGGAGTACCTGCTCACGGGCGGCCGCCGCGCCCCCGCTGCGCGGTAGCCCGCCTGCGCCGGTGTCCGCGGAGGCGGACAGTGTGAAGTTGTAGCCGCGAATTCATTCGCTCCCGTTCTTTCTGCGGATGCACACCCTCTGTCCCGCGACGCACGCCTCCGCGTCGCTCCACCCACCGTCCCGCATCCGCCGTTCCCCCATCGGCTCGCAACGAAAAGAGGGCCGCTCCCGGTGTGGGAGCGGCCCTCCTGCTGTCCCGGCGCGGCTCAGCGGCTGCTGGGAACGAAGCCGATGGTGTCGCGGTCGGGGCAGAGGAACATGAGCTCGTCATCGGCCGTCTGGGCCGCGGCGCGCGCGATTTCGGTGGTGCTGGGATTCATCGGTGT
>DASQZE010000067.1:0-4774 GCA_035638875.1 Longimicrobium sp. | reverse complement strand
GGCCCGTACTCGTGGCGCACGCGGCCTTCCAGGATGTACAGCATTACCTCGAAGTCCACGTGCACGTGCGCGTGCGCCACCGCGCCGGGCGGAATGGTCGCCACGTTCATGGAGAGCTTGCGCGCGCCCACGTTGGCGCCGGACATCCCCGTCTTGTAGCGGATGCCGTTCCACCCGCGGTGCGTGCCGCTGCCGCGGATCACCAGGATGCCGCCGTCTCCTTCCACCGCGCCCGGCGCATCCGCCGGGCGGGACGATTCAGTCGATGACACGCGCGGGATCAGCCGGTGGAGGTGGCGGTCGCGCCGGCGCCCGGCGTCATCTGGAAGGGGCTGCTGCGGATGGCCATGATGCCGCCCAGGATCAGCAGCAGCGCCAGCACCACGCCCACCAGCGACACCAGGTGCGCGCGCCGGTGGTCCTCCTGCTTGCGCCCGTAGACGGTGATGCCATGCGCGGCCATGGCGGCGGCGATCATCATGACCAGGTGCCCCATGAGCGCGCCGTACCACGGCCGCGTGAGCACGGTGCCGATGCCCAGCAGGATCTGCAGGTCCAGCGCGCCCATGAACACGGCCAGGGACGCGCGAGACTGCCCGGCGAGCGGCCGGCCCGCGCGCCATCCCCACAGCAGCACCGCCGCGGCGATCGCGCCGGAGAGCAGCACCAGAAAGCGCAGCCCGGAGTGGGCGTAGAAGAGCATGTTTTCCATGCGGGTCCGAAACGGGTTCTGGGGTTGATGCGGGCCGGAGCGGCCGGGCCCGCACAATCTAGGGCGGGCGGGGTGAAAGTGCCAAAGTGCAAAACCAGCCGGCCCGCGGCATCACGTCGGTTGCGGGGGGCGGTCTATCCACGGGATGGGTGGCTTCACCTGATGAAGACGGTGCCATCGTCCAGGATGTGACAAGCCCGTCATCTGGCGGCGCGGATGTCGGCAGGCGCGTCGAGGGTCGATGCCGGCGAGGGATCCACATCCCACTCGCCCGTGGCATGCGAGGCGGACGGATGTTATCGTGCGCCCGATGCGCATCGACCGTCATCCGCCCGTTCCCCTCAAGCGATCCGTGAGCGAATACTACGAGCTTCCGCCGCAGCCGGCCGGCGGATTCGATCCCGTCGCCGTCGTCACGCACTGCATCGAGAGCGGCACGGACCGCCTGCTGCTGGACGAGGCCGCGCTGCCGCCGGAGTTCTTCGACCTGAGCACGCGCATCGCCGGCGCGCTCGTGCAGCGGCTGACGCAGTACGAAATCCGCATGGCCGCGGTGGTCCCCGATCCGTCCATCCACTCCGGGCCGTTCCAGGATTTCGCCCGCGAGGCCGGCGAGAACCGCTGGTTCCGCTTCTTCCCGACGCGCGAGCAGGCGATCCGCTGGCTCACCAACGAGTAGCCGCCGAACCAGCGGAAAGCCGCGGTCCGCGCAGGATCGACGAACCCGCTGGGAGCTCGTCTATCAGTGGAGAACGGGGGTCGAATGGAATCTGTTGACTGGAAACGTTCATGTCTCCTACTGTAGGAGGACGGACCTGAGCCGATCACCCTTTCTGAAGGAACCACGATGTGCAAGCTGAAGCTGGACGTGGAGATGCTGACGGTGCACACGTTCGCCGCGCTCGACGGCGCGACGACGCTGAGCACCTATCGGGCTGGCCGGGCCGACCCAAATACCGACTTTTGCAGCGTCTACCCGAGCTTTTGCGCGATGGAGTGCGCCTCGGACACCATCGATCGCAGCAACGGCTGCCACAGGCGGTAACGCCTCCTTCGTACGGCTGACGCGGCACGCTCATCACGGGCTTGGCTCACACCCGTGTTGCGGCCGCAGCGAGTGGGTCCGCCCGGTGCGGTGCCGGGCGAACACCACTCCACTCTTTTGGGCGACCCATTGCCTGCGCTTTGGTAAGTGATTAATCTCTCACCCGTGGTGTGGGACTGATTTCCAGACCTGGGGAGGCGTGGTCATGAAGATATTCGTCACGGGCGCGACGGGGGTGGTGGGGCGGAGGGCGGTGCCGCTGCTGGTGGCGGCCGGGCACGGGGTCACGGCCGTCGCGCGGACGCCGGAGAAGGCCGCGGCCATGGAGCGGGCCGGCGCGCGCCCGGCCCGCGTGGACCTGTTCGACGCGGACGGCGTTCGGCGCGCCCTGGCCGGGCACGAGGCCGTCATCAACCTGGCGACCCACATCCCGCGCTCCACCCTGCGGATGCTGCTGCCCTGGTCGTGGCACGAGAACGACCGCATCCGCCGCGAGGCATCGGCCATCCTGGCGGACGCGGCGCTGGCGGCGGGCGTGTCGCGCTTCGTCCAGGAGTCGTTCGCGCCCATGTACCCCGACTGCGGCGGAGAGTGGGTGGACGAGGCCGTGCCGCCGCATCCCGCGCGCTACAACCTGTCCACGCTCGATGCCGAGCACTCCGCCGCGCGCTTCACCGCCGGCGGCCGCACGGGCGTGGTGCTGCGCTACGCCGGCTTCTACGGGCCGGACGCCAGCCACATCCCCGACCTCATCCGCTTTACCCGCCGCGGGATGTCGGCGCTGCCGGGCTCGCCGGACGCGTACTTCTCGTCCGTGTCGCACGACGACGCGGCGTCGGCGGCCGTGGCGGCGCTGGGGGTGGACGCCGGCATCTACAACGTCGGTGACGACGAACCCCTGCGCCGCTCCGAGTTCGTGGCCGTCGTCGCGGCGGGCGAGGGGGTGCCCGCGCCCAAGCCGCAGCCGGCGTGGATGGGGCGGATGATGGGCTCGCTGGGCGCCCTGCTGTCGCGCTCCGTGCGCCTGTCCAACCGCACGTTCCGCGAGGCGAGCGGATGGAGCCCACGCTACCCCAGCGTGCGCGAAGGCTGGCCCGCGATGCTGGCGGAGATGCGGGGAGGGGCGGGGGATGCGGGTTCGGGAGATGCGGCGGGTTCGGGTGTGGCGGATGCGGTACGGAACCCGAGTTCGTCGTCCGCCGGAAGCGGGATGGCGACGGGGTGAGGTCGTCGGGGTGATGTCGTCGGGATGATGCGGGGTGCGCCCGTCTGGCGACGGGAGCCCTCTCCCCCGCCCGCCTTTTCGCTCGTTCCTCGCGACGGCGGTCGACCCCTCCCCCAACTTCGGGGGAGGGGTTTTGCGTGGGCGGAGTTTTGCTTGGAAGGGCAGGGCACGAGCGAGGGCGGAGCAAATTCCCCGGTCGGCGTCAAAGTGCAGTGCGCGATGAAGTTGCGGGCGGCGCATCCCTCGGTATGACAACCCTGCTGGCGGGCAGAAGATCCGGAATTCTCCCTCCCCCGCGCAGTTTGCGGGGGAGAGGGTTGGGGAGGGGGGCGCCCCGCTGTCGGCGCGGGTTCGCTAACGCGCCGGAATGTCTCTTTTCTCCGGGTCGTCCGCTCCCTCCTCCACACCCATCCCCCGAATCATCACGCGCAGCCAGGCGCGCTCGAAGCGGTCGTCGTCCAGGCGCGCGGGGGGCTCGCCGAGCAGCGCCTGGAACACCTTGAACGACGTGATCGCGCCCAGCACCACCGCGGCCGTGGCCTCGGGGTCCTCCACGCTCAGCTCGCCGCGGGCGTCCCGCTCGCGCAGCCACTCGGCGAGGGTGGCGTAGGTGCCCTGCATCCGCCGCTCGCGCACTTCGTCGCGCAGGGCGGGGAACGCGTCCAGCTCGCGGTACAGGATGCGGAGCACGTCGCGATCCCCCTCCAGCATCTGCATGGCGGCGTGCCCCAGTGTGGCGAGCGCCTGGTCCGCCGGCCCGGGAACGCTGCGGATTAGCTCGCGCGCCCGCTCCGCACCCGCCACGAACTCGTCCATCCCCGCCGTCAGGACGGCTTCCTTGGATGGGAAATGCTTGTACAGCGCGCCGGACCCCGGCGCGAGCCCCACCGCGGACTGGATGTCGGCGATGCTGGTGCGCTCGTAGCCGCGCTCCGCGAACAGCCGCATGGCCTCGCGCAGAATCCGCTGCGCCGCGGGCGAGCGGCGTGGACGCGCCGCCGATTCGGTGGGATCGGGCATGGTCGGGTGGAGAGGGATGCCAGGAGCCGGTGCGGGGGACAATGTAGCGGCGGGCGTAACAGTGCCAAGTCCCCAGTGCCAAGCGACAAGTGAAGCCGAACATCACCGGCGGTTGCATCCGTGGTGTCGGCGGAGGCCGACAGTGTGATGTTGTAGCCGCGATTTCAATCGCTTTCGCGGCCCCGCGCTCGACCACGCCGAACCACGCCTGAACTCGCCGAATCACGCCTGAATGGCTCCTCGATCGCTCCCGGCTTTTCCTCGCCCGGCCTTCCTCACTCTGCCCCCAAATCCGGATACGACAAATGCCCCGCCCCCGGCGCATGGCCGGGAGCGGGGCATTCCATCATCCATCCTGCCGCTGTTTACGCGGCGGAAGCCTGCCGCACGAACATCTCGGCGATGAGCGCGTTGAAGTCGCGCTGCATGGTGTCGGCTGCCGCCTGCCCCTGGCGCCCCAATTCCGACAGCTTGGGCTCGCCGATGCGCTCGCCCGCGACGGCGAACGTGCCGAACGTGTCCTGCGCCTGGCGGATCATCACGATGTCCTCCACCACCCGCAGAAAGTCGTCCGTGCGCAGCGCGTCGGCGGCATCCTTGGCCTTGCCCAGCACGAACCCCAGCGCGGCCTTGAGCCCCTGTCCGGACGGCTCGCCCAGCGTGGCGCGGTACGCTTCCAGGCTCGCCTGGTGCTGGCGCGCGCCCGGCAGGTAGCGCGTGCACAGGGCACGGAACTGCGCGTCCTCCGCCTGCTTCTCGTGGTCTTCAAGGC
>DASQZE010000066.1:0-13325 GCA_035638875.1 Longimicrobium sp. | reverse complement strand
TGGTGCTTTCTTTTGTATCTGCAATCGACGGTGTATGACTCATCTGGCGCCGCTTCCCGCGCCGGTCGATCTTAAAGATGTCATGCCTGCACCCCCGTCGATCCGCCGTCCATCATGCTTGAGAAGCTGCATCCCCATCCACCGCTTTCGCGTCGTCTTGCCAGGGGTCTGCCCGTGAAGCCCCTTCCGCCGTGGCTTCCCGCTGCGTTTACCTTCCTGTCCGAGACGGTGGTGCTGGGGCCGCTGCTCAAACCGTTCAAAGCCGTTGCGGACGATCGGGACAAAAAGCGAGCGGAGGAGGCGTTGCGGCAGCAACTCGGCGACTTGCTTTCCGTTGCGGAGCACACGGACGAGCGGGTCAGGCTGCTGGAGGTCTTTGCGCAGGTGGTCCACGCGAACTTCCGGGAGATCCTCGCGTTCCTGCACGCCCAGGGCACGGAGGCAAGCGCAGACGAGCTGACGGCGTTCGCACGCGAGATGGCCCTGGCGGCGTATCTCAACCGCACCGCCGGCGAGCACATGCACGCTGACCATCGCGGGGTGGTGGATGCAGACCGCGACGCCCACGCCGCCTCGATCTCGCTCGACGACGTCTACGTGCCCCCGCTGCTGCTCCCCGCTCGTAACCTGGCGTCGGCGGACGCGCGCGAACGCGAGCTCCTGCAGATGCTGCTGGACCGCGAGGCGGTGCCGGCGGGGCGGCGCGAGCAGATGGAGACGGAGTATGCCGCACTCACTGGCCGGCGCTGGCGGTCAGAAGGCGCGCCGGAAGGCGCACTTTCCCTGGCGCGCGCGCTGGGTCCCGCGAGGCATGCGGTCGTCATCGGCGGGCCGGGAGCGGGAAAGAGCACCCTGACGCGCTTTCTGGCCCGCGCCACGGCCCTGGGCGCGGACGCGATGCGGCGCCGGATGGGATGGTCCGAGCCGCTGGTCCCCGTGCTGATCCCCCTGGCGCTCTTCGCGGAGGCATGCCGCGAGCAGCCGGGGCTGCGCCTGCGCGACTACGTGGACCAGCGGATGCTGGATGCGGGCGGCGAGCCGCTGCGGGATGCGATGGCCGACGCACTGCGCGACGGACACGCGTGGCTGCTGCTGGACGGCGTGGACGAGGTGTCGGACTATGCCGCCCGCGTCCGCTTGGTGCAGGCGGTGGACGCGTTCATCGCCCATCACCCGGAGGCGCGGGTGCTGGTGACGTCGCGTCCCTACGGCTACATCCGCCTGTATGGAGCGGTCCCGCACTTCACCATCTTCCACTTCACGCCGCGCCAGGTCACACGCTTCGTGGTCCGCTGGCATCACGCGCGGGAGCGCAGCCGCAACCCCGAAGCTCCGGATCGCAGGCGCGCCCACCACCAGGCCGCGGCGCTGCTCCGCGAGATCGCCCGTCATCCGCACGTGTCGGAGCTGACCGCCAATCCGCTGATGCTGGTGATCGCGGCCCTGGTGAGCCTGGACGGCACGCGGCTCCCCCAGAAACGCGTGCAGCTGTACGACAGAGTTGCCCACACGCTGATGGACACCTGGAACCAGTGGCGCTCGCTCCTGGGGCGGGAGGTCGGCGGGGTGGTGCTGCCCCCGGAGCAGATGCTCCGGGTGTGGGGCGCCGTGGCGGTCTGGACGCGCTCGGAAGGGAACACGGGCGTGGTGCACCGTGCGGTGCTGGAGCGCAGGGTGGCGGAGGTGCTGCGCGGGCTCGGGCACGCGGACCGCGAAGCCGGGGACACGGCCCGGGGCTACCTGCAGGCCGCGGCCGGGCAGGCGGGGATTTTGGAGGAGCGGGGGGCAGGCATCTTCGCGTTCTGGCACCCTACCTTCGAGGAGTTCCTCGCCGCGGTGGAATTGGCGACACCCGCGTCCGGCATCCCAGACCGGCTCCTTCCCCTGGTGGACGATCCCCGGTGGCGCGAGGTAATCCTGCTCGCTGTAGGGTACCTGGGCGTGGTTCGCCAGGATCCGGACACGGCGACGGAGATCGTCCTCGCGCTTTTGGATCGCGATCCGCCGCTCCTGGAGGGGCTTTTTCACGGACGCCTGCTCCTTGCCGCGGCATGCGTGGCGGACGGTGTGCGGCTGCGGCGAAGGGTTATGGAGGAGGTGCTGGTGCGCCTCGCTGGCGTGGTGCAGGTCCATCCGCATCACGTGGTCAGCCACGCGCTGCAGCTCGCACTTGAGGCCGCCCGGGTCGCCGATCCCTCCCCGCGGCTGGTGGATGCGCTGCTGTCCGCCGGCCGTGCGTCTGGTTCGCTGCAGGTGCCCATCGCACAGTTCCTGGGGGCGGCGGCCGGCGGCAGCGTGCCGGCGAGAGATGCGTGCCTCGCCTTGCTCGCCGAGGAGAGCCCGTGGGTGCGCACCGAGGCTGCCGTTGCCCTTGCCCGCTCCGGCGACTTCCGGCGTGAGGTGCGGCAGGCGCTCCTCAACCCCAGCACCCACACGGCCGCGGTCCCATCCGGCCTGGAGGATTTCTTTCGTGAGGTGCCGGGCGAATTGTGGCGCGGCTACGAAGACGACCTCGCGGCGGACGACCCGGAGCAGCGGTATCGCGCGGCGGCCGTGCTCTGCGACACCGGGCGAAAGAGCCCGGCCGTGCTCGCCGTGCTGCACGCGCTCGCGGCAGACGGTCCGCACGGGGTGGGGCGCGAAGCGTTCCGCCGCCTTTGCGCCATGGGTGACGACACGCCTCCCATCCGGGACCTGCTGCGCCAGCAACTGCATTCGGCGTTCGCGTGGGACCGTCTGGAGGCCGCCTCGCTGCTGGTGGGCGCGGACCCGCCGGACGAGACGGCCGTGGAAACGCTGAAGCAGATGGTGTTGGCGTCGCGGGAGGAGGACCGCGACCGCACCCCGCTATACGTGCTGCAGCAGACCGGCCGGGTGGACGATGACCTGATCCAGGCGCTCCGGGAGCGGATGCGGAACGGAGAACCGGGCCACAGGATGGATGCCGCGATGGACTTGGCGTTTCTCGGGGTGATCCAGGACGACGTGCTGGACGCGTTCCGAGCCGAACTGCACGAGGGAGCGGCCGGCGGGCGGTTCGTGGCCGGGCAGCTCCTGCTGGAGCACGGCGGCGGCGCGGCGGAGGACCGAGAGGCGGTCATCCACGCGTACAGGGAGCTGGCATGCGGGGATTTTCCCGCGTTCCAGCAGATGTCTGCGGAACAGCTTGCTGCCTCTAGGCTGGTGGACGAGGCGCTCCTGCGCGGGATGCGGGCGCGACTGGACGACCCCGCTCCGCGGGTGCGCCTGTCCACGGCGCAGCGCCTGCACGCGCTGGATGAGCTCGGTGCGGATGGGGTTCGGACCGTGGAGGCGCTGCTCGCGTGTGCCGAGGGGGGCGTTGCGGCGGAAGCGTGCGTTCTCCTGTTCACGGCGGACCACTTCGGAGCGGCCGCGCGGGCCGCGGCGCTGCGGCTGCTCGCGGCCGAATCGAACTGGCACCCACTGCGGGAGGCGGGCGTGGTAGATGCGCTTTCCGACGCTGAGTTGCGTCCGGTGCTCATCCAGGCGCTCCAGCCGGGTGCTACGCAGGGGATCACGGGGCCTCTGGAGCACCTTGTGGCCCGGCGGCTGGTGGACGAGGATGTGCTGGACCTGTGGCTGCGCACCGTGGGCGGCGCGGATGACCGGGGAGCAGCGGCGTGCCTCCGCGTGCTGCGGGGCCAGGTACTGGGCGCGGACGACGTCGCGCTGCTCGTGGAGCTCGTCCGCCCCGATCCACCGGGCGCGGCGGATTTCGGGAGCCCCGCGGAGGTGCGGCGGGCCGCGCGCTATTGGCTGTTCGCGTGGCTGCGCCGGACTCTTGCGCCGCAGCAGGAGGCTGGCTGAGGGGTGGCCCCAGGCGGAACGTCTCGAAGGGCACGCATCGCGTCGGGAAGCGGCAGACTTGAAAGCACCACCGGCACCCAGTGCCGGTGGTGCTTTCTTTGTGTGCGTGCATCGCCCGCGGTTCTAGACGCCGCGTGCGCACCCCGCGCAGTCGCTGTAGTCGCTGACGTTGCAGGCGCAGATCACGGTGTCGCACGTGCGTCCGTAGCAGGAATCCCGGATCGTTCCCCCGGCGTCGTGCGCGCGCACCGTTCCCGCGTGCTCGTCCAACCCGCCGGCCTCGAACGACTCGACGCGCAGCTCTTCCGTGGCCAGTCTGATCTTTCCCATGTCTCGATTCCTCGTGTGAAGGAAGCGCAGTCCGCTTCGTGTCTTCGCGTGCCAGCCCATTCGACAGTCATCTTGTGTCACGTGGGGACTTATCACAAGTGCACCCGCTTCACCGGCTGCGTTCGATCTCCCGGGCCGCCAGTGGCGGATCGTGGCGCGGGTGGCGTAGAATGGGCGTTCCGATCCCAACCCGCGATCCTGACTTGTGATGCACCAGACACACCCTCGCTCCACCTCCATGCGGCCGCGCCTGCTCGCCGCGCTCGCCCTGCTGGTGCTGGCCGCCTGCGCGCCGCATCAACGTCCGGCCGTTGCGCTGTCTCCGCGGTCCGCCGGCGCGCAGGTGCCCATGAACGCGCTACGGGCGGCCGCGGACGAGACGGGGATCCCGGTGCTCACCTGGCACGGGTTCGCGGATACGCTGACGGGGCAGGGGGGCAACCTGACGGCCTCGTACGCGGAGTTCGAGCGGATGCTGGGATTCCTGCGGGAGCATGGCTTCCGCTCCGTCTTTCCGGGCGAGGTGCGGCCGGGGGACGACCGCGGGCGGATGGTGGTGCTCACCTTTGACGACGGGCCCAAGGACCACCTGCGCGCGGCGCGGATCCTGGAGAAGTACGGCTTTCGCGGCATCTTCTTCGCCATCCCCAACCGCATTCGGGATGGCAACCCGATGCACCTGACGCCGGACGAGGTGCGGCAGCTGGTGGCGGGCGGGCACCGGGTGGCGGCGCACGGGTTCGAGCACCGCAGCCTGGCCAGCTCCGTGCGCGAGGTGGCGGGGACGGTGGCGCGGTCGCGGGGCATCATCGCGGCGCGGGCGGACGCGGCGGCGGCGGGGGAAGACTTCGCGTTCCCCTTCGGGCACTACACGCCGGAGGTGGCGGAGGCCGTGGCGGGGCGCTTTCGCTACCTGCACACGGTGGATCCCGGCTACTGGGACGGCCGCTCGGCGCTGGTGCCGCGCCTGCTGCTGATGAACGACGTGGACCCGGCGCTCTTCGAGGCGTACGTGCTGGGCGGGGCGGGGAACCTGCCCGCGTGGGAGGCGCTCTTCGCCAGCGGCGGCACGACGGACACGCTGACGTTCCTGGCGCACGGCGCCCCCGTGCCTGCGGACGTGGAACTGTTCTCCATCTCGCCGGACGGGGAGGGGCGGCCGTACGCCAGCCATCCGCTTGGGGAGAGCCTGCGCGTGCGCGGGGACACGGTGTGGGTGGACGTGGGCGCGTACCTGCGGCGGTACTTTCCGCCGGAGCGCATGGCCGTCAGCTACGCGCTGGTGACCCGCGCGGACGGCCGCATCCGCTACCTCACGCCCGGCCTGCTGCATTGGGTGCGTGATCCGGCGCAGCCGGTGCAGCCGCAGCAGCCGACGCGCCACGACTGAATTCGGCAGACCGGCAGCTGATGCAGGGCCGCAGGCAGAGCGAATGAATTCGCCGCAACAACTACACAAAGTCCACCTGCGTGGACTGCACGTCACGGGCGAGTGCCACGCCACCGGCGAAGTTCATCGTTGAAGCAGTTGAAGCCCCGTTCCGCGAGCGCAGCGAGCGGAGCGAGCGGAGACGGGGCTTATCGCTTTCCCAGCGGCGGCTTCATCCGCTCCGTACGGATGCCTGCTGTACGAGGCCGATCTCCGCGCCGGCTTCACCCGTGGTCTTCCCGCGGGCTCCGTCCATGGGTTTATCCGCCAGCGCAGGGCTTGCCGGCGCGTTCGTCAGCCGGCGACCTGCGCGGCCAGCTTCTTGGGCGCGATCATGCAGTAGGACTGGACCACCTGCTCGGCCAGCTCCCCGTCGTCGATCCCGTCGAGGACGATGCCGATCCACCCCTTTACGCCCACGTACGGCGGCACGAAGTAGGTCTCGGGCGCCGAGCGGACGAGCATCTCCTGCACGCCGATGGGGGCCTTGAGCCACACGGCGTTCTGCCCGTCGCCGTGGTGGTTGCCGGCGTTGGCGTACATGGCGAAGATCTTCTTCCGCACGCGGAAGGTGGGCTCGCCCCACGCCTCCTGCTCCGCCGCCTCGGGCAGCGCCAGGCAGACGCGCCGCAGGCGGTCCAGTTGAGATTCGGTCATCGCATTCCAGGGGGAGAGGGATCAAGGGCGGACGGTCAGCATCACCGTGAGCGTATCCACGCTGCTGCGCGGGCCGTAGTAGAGGGCCGCGAACACGGGAAAGGTGCCCGCGCGCAGGAGCGGCCCCCATCGGCGCTCGCTCAGCACGGCCGTGTCGCCGGGCTGGACGGTGAGGTGCGTAATCCCCAGGCACGTGACGTCGCCGGGCCCCAGCATTCCTGGCGGAACGGTGTCCGGCGGCGGAAGGACGAGCGGCAGGCGACGCTCGCCCCATGCGTCGTCGAAGCACGGGTCCGTGAACGCGAACGGCTCCGCGGTCCGGTTCACCAGCACGGCGGCGATCCAGATGCTGTCGCCCACCCGCGGCCGTGCGGGCGATACCTGCACCACGCGGAACACGCCCGGCCGCAGCTCCTCGCGCGCGAGCCATCCGCCGCGGTCGGTCTCGCCTGCGCCGGCTCCGCGGAGTGCCGCGCATCCCGCGAGCCCCGCCACGGCGATGATCCCCATCCGCATCATCAGTGCTAACCCTCCCCGCGACGTACGCGGAACCGTCCCCTGTCCCCTGTCCCCCGCAGTTCTCATCCCGTGCTCTGCATGGCACCGGCGATGCCGTTGATGGAAACGAACAGCGCCTGCCGAAGCAGCGCGCCCCGGGCGGACGTGCGCGCGTCCTCGTCCAGCGCACGCCAGCGGCGCATCAGCTCGATCTGCGTGAGGTTCAGCACGTCCGTGTAGGGGTTGCGCAGGTCGATGGACCGCGCGATCACGGGGCTGTCCGCCAGCAGCGAATCTTCGCCCGTGATGCGCAGGAGGGCCGCCTCCGCCCGCGCGAACTCCGCCGCGATGCGGTCGTGCGTCTCCGCCGGCGCGCCGCTCTCCGCCGCCAGGTCGGCGTAGTGGCGGGCGATGATCAGCCGCGCGCGCCCCATCTCCCGCCGCGCGTCGCTGATCACGGCGCGGAAGAAGGGCCATCCCTCGCGCATCCGCCGCAACGCATCCTCGTCCCCGCCGTCCACCGCCTCGCCCAGTCCCGTTCCCACGCCGTACCAGCCGGGGATGGTGTAGCGCGTCTGCGTCCAGCTGAACACCCAGGGGATGGCGCGCAATCCCTCGAAATCAAGTTCCCCCACGCCCTTGCGGCTGACGGGCCGGCTGGCCAGCGGCAACCCGGCAATGTGCGCGATGGGCGTGGCCGTGGTGTAGAACGCCCACGTGTCCGGATCCTCGATCAGCGCGCGGTAGGCGGCCATGGAGCGGTCCGCCACGCGCTGCATCAGCCGGTGCGCGTCGTCCTCCGCGGGCCCGTCGAACGCGGCGGCCTCCGGGGGCTGGGCGAGCGCCACGAGCTGCGCGTGGACGATCTGCTCCAGGTGCCGCCGCGCGATGGAGGGCAGGGCGTAGCGGAACGAGATGACCTCGCCCTGCTCCGTGAAGCGGATGCCGCCGTTGTGCGCCTCGGGGGGCATGGCGAGGATGGCCTGGTTGGCGCGCCCGCCGCCGCGCCCGACCGTGCCGCCGCGGCCGTGGAACAGGCGCACGCCCACGCCGTTGCGCCGCGCGACCCGCGCGATGGCGCCCTGGGCCTTGTGCAGCGCCCAGTTGGCCATCCAGTAGCCCCCGTCCTTGTTGCTGTCCGAATAGCCGAGCATCACCTCCTGGAACGGCGCCCCGTCCCGCGCCCGTGCTTCCAAATGCTGGCGATACAGGGGATGCGTGAACATCGCCTGCAGCCGCTCCTCCGCGGCGTCCAGGTCGGCGATGGTCTCGAAGAGGGGAACGACGTCCAGCGGGCACTCCACCCGGTCGCCGTCCATCCGCCACAATCCCGCCTCCTGCAGCAGGAGCAGCACCTCCAGCACGTCGCTGACGGTGGACGTCATGGAGATGATGTAGCAGCCGATGCTCTCCGGCTCGCGCGCCATCGTCTCGCGGACCACGGCCAGCGTGTCCATCAGCTCGCGCGCGTCATCCCCCAGCGCGGCGCCGTGGGGGCGCAGGGGGCGCGGCGTCCGCAGCTCCTGGACGAGCAGCGCCTGCTTCGCATCCTCGTCCAGCGCGCCGTAGTCCGCCTCCACGCCCGCCACGCGCAGCAGGTCCGCCACGGCCGCCTGGTGCACGCGGCTGTGCTGGCGCACGTCCAGCGCGGCCAAGTGAAATCCGAACGTCCGCGCCTGCACCAGCACCTCTGGAAGCAGCCCCTGCCGCGCCACGCCCTCCAGCCCGCCCGCCATCAGCCCGTCGCGGATCAGGCGCAGGTCCGCCACGTAGTCCGCCGCGCGGTACGGCAGCGACTCGTCGCCCTCGATCAAGCGGTCCAGGGCGGCCATCATGGCGTGCAGGAGCAGGCGATACGGCTCGCCGGCCACCTGCTCGCGGCGCGTCGTCGGCAGCTCCGCGGCGTCCGCCAGGGCCTCCGCGCGCGCCTGCAGCTCGGCGGGGACGCGCGCCTGGTTGCTGGAGACGCTCAGCAGCAGCCGCAGGTCGTTCAGCGCGCGGCGATGCAGGCGCAGGGCGTCGCGGCGGTGCTCCGCCAGCGTCCAGCGGGTGAGCTCCGCCGTCACCCCCGGGTTGCCGTCGCGGTCGCCGCCGATCCACGAGCGGTAGCGCAGAAAGGCCGGCAGCTCCGCCGGCACCGCGTCGTCGCCGAAGCGCGCGCGGAGGGCGTTCTGCACGTCGCGGTGGATCTGCGGCACCGTGCGCCAGATGCTCGTGGCGAGAAAGTAGAGGCCGTGCCGCACCTCGTCCTCCACCGTCACGGCCCGCGTGCGCACCTCGTCCGTGGTGAGCAGCAGGGCGATGCCGTTGCGGATCTCCGCCACCTGCGCGTCCGCCTCCGCCGGCGTCAGGCGCGGGTCCGTGAGCCGCTCCAGCGCCGCGGCGATGTCGCCCTGCCGCAGCAGGATGGAGCGGCGCCGCGCCTCCGTGGGGTGGGCCGTGAGTGTGGGCTGGATGTCGAGCTTCGCCAGGAAACCGTGGATCTCCTCCGCGCCGAGCCCCTTCGCCGCCAGGTCGTGCACGGCGTCGGCGATGGACTCGGCGCGGGGCGCGTCCGCCGTGGCCGTCTGCTCGCGCGCGCGATTGATGCGCGCCACCTCCAGCTGCTCGGCCTTGTTGACCAGGTGGAAGTAAGTGGTGAACGCGCGGAGCACGACGAGCAGCGTATCCAGTTCCTGCCCGGCGATGATGCGGGCCGCCTCGCCGCGCCTGGATGGATCGTCCTCGTGCGCCGCCTCGCGGCAGAGCAGCCGCAGCCGCTCGATGAGCTCCAGCGTGGGCCGGCCGTGGCGCTGGGCCACCACCTGGCCCAGCAGCCCGCCCACGAGGTTCACGTTGCGCGAAAGGGGCGCGGAGATGCCCGTGCCTTCCGCCTCGGCCTGGAGCCCGTGCGAGGCCAGGAGCGCGTCCAGGTCGGGCGGATGCAGTGCGTCGTCGGTCATGTGCGGCGGTGCGGATGCGCGGGAGAGAGAAGCCGGTCCGGCATTCTCTCTCCCCGGCACCCTCCGCGCCAGAGGGGAAGGATGGTTTTTGATCCAACTGAGAACAATTTCCCTCGGGATCAGGGATTCCCGATCCCTCCGCCGAACTGGGGACGGGTGGGATCGGTGAAGTCGACCGCTGCGGGCGGCGTCTCGGTGCCGGCCGCCGCGGCGGAGACCGGAGCGTCGCCGGCCGAGGCCGCGGGGAGGGTGGGGGACGAGGCGCAGGCGGAGAGCGCGAGGGCGGCGGCCAGTCCGGCGAGCACGGTGGAGCGCTTCATGGGATGTCGAGGAGCGGGTGGGATGGATCGCCGGCGGCTACTCCGCCGGCGCGGGGCTGCACATCTGCAGCCGGTTGCCGAAGGGATCGTAGAAGCTGCAGAAGGTGACGTAGCCGGGAAAGACCACGGGATCGTCGCAGCGCACGTCGCGGGCGCGGAGGGCGTCGCAGGCGGCGAAGCAGTCGTCCGTGTTCAGCACGACCGTGGTGCCGGTGGACGGCTGCCAGCCCGCTTCCGCCGTGGTGACGGCCAGGTTGCCGGGCGCGCCCGTGCGGAACTCGATCCACCCCGCGTCGGGCAGGTCGTACTCCGGTGGCCCGAGTTCGAGGACGGTGCCGTAGAAGGTGCGCGCCACGTCCAGGTCCGGCACCGCGACGGACACGACGTTGATTCCACGGAAGAGCCGCTGCATGGGCGTGATTGGGTGCAGGTGGGGCGGGGGAGACCGGTGCCGGGACATGTCGTGCTGGGAGGACGGACTCCGCGACAGAGCGAATGAATTCGCCGCAACGAACACACGATGTCCGCCTGCGCGGACGGTCCGGCACGGGCGGGTGCCACGCCGCCGGCAGAGCCCGTCTCGTAGTAGGGGATGATATGCATTCGTCGCAGGGCAAGCGCAATGTCCGGCCTGTTCGGATCGACGTGCGCCAGGAGGATTGCACCGGCGGATGCGACGGCGTATTGTGGATGATCTACATCCACGCTTCACTCCCTCAGGACGATCTCATGGCCAAGCTCACGCTCCAGGTCGAAGACCTCGCTGTCGAGTCCTTTCACACCGATTCCGTACTGCCCGCGCGTGGTACGGTGCTCGGAGCCGAGGACCGCAACACCTTCCAGGGCGGGTGCTCCACGCACGAAACGGCGTGTCCGGAGTATTCCTGCGTCGTCAACTCGCAGTGCTGCCCCAGCCGTGAGGGGACCTGCTACTTCAGCTGCCCGGCTGGCTGTACGGGCGGCGTCAGCGCCGACTGCTATCCCACGCAGGTCTGCTGACCGGTCCTGATACTCGCTGAAGCCGGCGCGCCGGACCGGCAACGATCCGGCGCGCTGTTCAGGGCGTGCCGGCAAACGCCGTACGTCCGCACTCACACGGGGAGGCACGCATCCGTCCGGAGCGAATGAATTCGCCGCTGGAAAATCGCGAAGTCCGCCTTCGCGGACTGTCCGGCACGGGCGGGTGCCACGCCGCCGGCACGGATTCGGCCCGGGCGGCGGTTGAAGCCCTGTTCGCAGAGCGCGTCAGCGCGAGACAGGGCTTATGGCTGTCCCAGCGGCGGGTTTACCCGCTCAGGACGGGTGCCGGCAAACGGGACGGGACGTCCCCCGCGCCGATCACGCCGGAACCCCGCGCCGCGACGGGACGCCTCCCGCGCCACTCTCGCCGCAACCCCGCGCCGATCACGCCGGAACTCCGCCGGCACGACGGAGCCCCGGCAGCATCCGCCGCTACGCGTATTTCCGCGCGTCCAGCACCTGGCCGTTGTGCACGCCGCCCAGCGCATCCACGTACGCCCGGGCCACGTCCGCCGCGGGCATGCCGTGCGACGTATCCATCCCCATGGCCTGCAGCGTTTCCGTGACCCACGGCGGGCTCACGACGTTGATGCGGACGCCGCGCGGCATGTCCAGCGCGGCGGCGCGCGCGAAGCCTTCCAGCCCGGCGTTCACCAGGCTGACGGCCGCGCTCCCCGGCACGGGCTCGGACGCCAGCACCCCGCTGGTGAGGGTGATGGAGCCGCCGTCCGCCACGGAATCCACGCCGTAGCGGGCCAGGTTGACCTGCCCCATGAGCTTGTAGTGCAGGCTCATCTCGAAGTCCTCGTCCGTCAGCTCTGCCAGCGGCTTCCACGCCGCGCCGCCCGCGCACGAGACGATGGCATCCACCCGCCCCGCCTGCGCGAACAACGCGCGGACGGATTCCGGCGACGTGATGTCCACCCGCACGTCGCCCCCGCTGCGCTCGGCCGAGACCACCTCGTGCCTCTCCGCACGCAGCGCGTCGGCCACGGCGCGGCCGATCGTCCCCGTTCCCCCCACCACGAGCACCTTCATCCCGGTCTCCTGTCGTTTCTTTTGATTTCGGTGGATGCTACAGGATGGCGCGCACCACGCCGCCGTCCACGCGCAGGGCGGCGCCGTTGGTGGCGGATGCCCGCTCGCTGCACACGTACACGATCATGGCCGCCGCCTCGTCCGGCGTGCCGAAGCGCTGCAGGAGCGACGACGGCCGCGCGGAGGTAAAGAACTCGCGCTCCATCTCCGCGAAATCCACCCCGCGCTCCCGCGCCAGGTCCTCCACGAACGTCGCCACGCCCTCCGACGAGGTGGGGCCGGGGAGCACGCTGTTCACCGTGATCCCGGTGCCGGCGGTCGTCTCCGCCAGGCCCCGCGCGACGGCCACCTGCGCCGTCTTGGTCATCCCGTAGTGGATCATCTCCGCGGGAATCTGCACGGCGGACTCGCTGGATACGAAGACGATGCGCCCCCAGTTCCGATCGCGCATCCCCGGCAGGTAGGCGCGGGACAGGCGCACGCCGCTGAGCACGTTGGTCTCGAAGAAGCGCAGCCAGTCCGCGTCCGAGATCTGCTCGAACGCCTGCGGGGCGAAGATGCCCACGTTGTTCACCAGCACGTCCACGTCCGGCACCTCGCGGACCAGGCGGTCGACGCCCTGCGCCGTCGCGAGGTCCGCCGCCACGCCGCGCACGACGGCGCCGGGCACGTAATCCTCGATGCGCCGCGCGGAGGCCTGCACGCGCTCCTCCGTGCGGCCGTTGACGATGACGTGCGCGCCCTCCGCGGCCAGCTGGCGCGCCGCCGCGAACCCGATGCCCGCCGTGGACCCCGTCACCAGCGCGCGCTTGCCCCGCAGTCCCAGATCCATCGCAGTCCCATCCTTGTCGTCGTTTTGGCCGTTCGGTACCCGGCGCGGCCCTGAGCGGCTAAAGCCGCCGCTCGGACTGCCATAAGCCCTGTCTCGCGCTGACGCGCTCTGCGAACAGGGCTTCAACCACCGCCCGGGCGAGATCCCGTGCCGGCGGCGTGGCACCCACCCGTGCGGGGCAGTCCGCGCAGGCGGACTTTCCGTCACGGGCGAGTGCCACGCCACCGGCGACGTTCGTCTATGACGCGGTTGAAGCCCTGTTCGCAACGCGCGTCAGCGCGAGACGGGGCTTATGGCTGTCCCAGCGGCGGATTTATCCGCTCCAGGCCGGGTCTACGCGATTCCGGCACGATCTCCGTCCGTGCCCACGCCCCCTCCAGACGAGCGAATGAATTCGCCGCTGGAAATTCGCGAAGTCCGCCTGCGCGGAC
>DASQZE010000065.1:0-2613 GCA_035638875.1 Longimicrobium sp. | reverse complement strand
GCGTCCCCAACGGCGACGTGCTGCTGCGCCTGCCGCACGCGCTGGGCGTCAACGGCCACTGGCTCCTCACCGGCGAGGGCCCGCGCGAGCTGGAGCGCGACCCGGACGCCGCGGACCCGTACCTCCGGGGCGCGCGCGACGCGCTCGCGTGGATGTCACGCTGCCTGGACGACGGGGCGCGGCGCTTCGGCGCGCCGCCGGCCGGCGCCGCGGAGTCCGTGCCGGACGAAGAGACGAGAAAAAGAAGTCCTTAGTCCTTGGTCCTTAGTCCTTAGTCCTTGGTGGATCATCGTCCGAGATGCTGTCGCAGTTAAGCACTAAGGACTAAGCACTAAGCACTTTCAGTTCATCCGTTCGCAGCTCACTCTCCTTTCGACCCCGACGCCCACCCGCCGCCGGGGGAGGTGCCCGTTGCCCAATACCCTGATCTCCGTGGACCTCCGGCGCTCGCCGGAAGAGCAGGACACGAAGCCCCACAACCGCTGGCATCCCGAGATCCCGCCCGTCGTCTCCGTGGACCCGGGCACGGTCTTCCGCATGGAGTGCCTGGACCTCACCGGCGGCCAGGTGCTCAACAGCGACTCGGCCGACGACGTCCGCGACATCGACCTCAGCCAGCTGCACTACCTGAGCGGGCCCGTGGCGGTCAACGGCGCGCGGCCGGGCGACCTGCTGGTGGTGGACATCCTGGACCTGGGCCCGCTGGCGGGGGCGGAGTGGGGGTTCACCGGGATACTGGACAAAGAGAAGGGGACGGGGCTGCTCACCGACGAGTTCCCCGACGCGCGCAAGGCCATCTGGGACCTGAACGGCGTCTACGCGTCGTCGCGTCACCTGGACGGGGTGCGCTTCGTGGGGCTCCCGCACCCGGGGACCATCGGGTGCGCGCCCAGCCACGAGCGGCTGGCGCGCTGGAACCGGCGCGAGCTGGCCATGCTCTCCACGCACGGCGGCGTCTTCACCAGCGAGGCGGTGATCCCCCGGGCGGACGGCGCGCTGCTGGGGCACCTGCCGCCGGAGGACTTCGCGCGGGTGGGGCGAGAGGCGGCGCGCACCTGGGCGGCGCGGGAGAACGGCGGCAACGTGGACGTGAAGGAGCTGGCGCGCGGCGCGCGGGCGTATCTCCCCGTCTACGTCCCCGGCGCCAACCTCTCCATCGGCGACCTGCAGTTCTCGCAGGGCGACGGGAAGATCACCGGGCTGGGCGGAGTGAAGATGGCGGGATGGATCGACCTGCACGTGGACGTGGTGCGCGGGGGGATGGAGCGCTACGGGATCAGCAGCCCGGTGTTCGAGCCGGGGCCGGTGGAGCGCGGATACGGCGAGTACGTGACGTTCCAGGGGATCTCGGTGGACGAGAACGACACGCAGCACTACCTGGACGTGTGGGTCAGCTACCGGATGGCCTGCCGCAACGCCATCCGCCACCTGCAGATGCTGGGCTTCTCGGGGGAGCAGGCGTACGTGCTGCTGGCGGCGGCGCCGGTGCAGGGACGCATCAGCTGCATGCTGGAGCACCCCAACGTCTGCACCACGCTGGCCCTCCCCAAGGCCATGTTCGACTGCGAGGTGGGCCCCGGCGCCGCCGAGCTCCGCTCCCGCCCCCGCGGTGAGCTGGCGCGGCCGTCGTAGGATCTCCGGGGCTTCTCCTCCAGAAACGGTTCGGGAGAGGAAGCCTGGAGGATCATCCGCGCTTCAGGACTCCGTGGCGCACTCGTAGTAAAGGCACATGCAGTTGCCGCTGCGGCACCGGCCGCCGCCCCCGCACGGCTGCGTCAGGCAGTAGGCGTGGCACTCGGCGGCGTCGCAGATCCGCGCCGCGCTGGAGGCGGCGGGCGCCGCGAGCGCCTGCGTGGCGCCGAAGCCGAGCGCGACGGCGATGGCCAGGCCGAACGACGTGCTCAGGATGGAGCGTTTCATCTTCCCTCCGGGATCGAGGTGGATCGCGATGCGACGGGGTTCCGGCAAACGTGCACGCATGCGCTTTCGAACGCAAGAGCGCGATCGGGACGGACTGGGCGGGGAGATTGGCCGCTTCCGATGCGTCGATGGTGCAATCGGCGGCGGGAGAAGTCGTCCCGGCCGCGCAGCCCCGCCATCATCCCCAATGCCAATCCGCCCTCCCCGCGACGCGATGCTGGGAGGGCGGAGGCGTTCCGAGCAAGTCCCATCGGCTCCGGAGGGTTTCCACGGCGGCGCACCGGCCGCCGTGGCGTCTCCGCGTCAGCTGTCCCGCCGCACCCGAGGCGCTGTCAGCAGAGGTACTGTCCGCACATCGGCTCAGCCAAGACCTCGACGAAGTGATCGTCCACGACCGTCGTGCCCCCCGAGGTCACCGTCACGCGAAGGTAGAACGACTGCTTCGGGGCGGGACGGGTGTACGAGCTCAGCGTGCCGACGTTGGTCCACGTGGTGCTGGACGCCAGCCGGTACTGCCACTGGTACGTGTACGGACCGGTGCCGCCGGACGCGTTCGCGTACCACGTATCGGCGTACCCGGAGTCGAGGTAGTCGGGCCCGGTGATGCTGGCCGCGAGCGGGGTGGGAATGGTGACGGAAACGAGGTGCCTGTCGGAGCCGGTGAGGCCGCCGGAGGTGACGGTCACGCGCAGC